>JAKDNE010000284.1 GCA_030451965.1 Brachybacterium sp.
TACGACGTCGCGCCGAAGCCGGCGGATGCGTCGTATCCGTGATACCCACCGGGAGCGGGGGTCGACGGGGCGCCGTAGGACGGGCCGCCGTACGGCGAGTCACCGTAGGGCGGTGCGGCGTCGGGAGCGGGGGAGGTCGGCCCCGGCAGTCCGTAGCTGGGACGCCTGCGCGGGGCGGGCGTCGTGGACTCACCGTCGGACATCAGGACTCCTTCGCGATTCGGATCCCGCCAGCGTAGTGGTCGTTCCTCCGAGGACCCGGTGATCTCCGGTCCGGACCCCGAATGCTCAGGACACGGTGAACTCCAGCGCGACCGCGATCAGGGCGGCACCGATGACGGCCGTGGCCAGAGGCGTGGCCAGCCAGGTCAGCACGATGTTCAGCGCCACCCGCCAGCGCACGGTGCGCAGACCCTTCGCGGCGCCCGCCCCGACCACGCTGGAGGCCAGGGCATGGGAGGTGGAGACGGGGGAGCTGACGCCGAACAGGCTCAGTGACATGGTCGTCGCGGCGGAGATCTCTGCCGCGAGCCCCTGGGCGACCGTCAGATCGGTGAGATGACGCCCCAGGGTGCGGATGATCCGATGCCCTCCCATCAGCGTGCCGGCACCCACCGCGACCGCGATCGCGACCATGACCCCCCTCATCCCCGTCGGCGTGGAGCCGGTCGCAGTGGCCGCGACCGCGACCACTGCCAGCGGCAATCGGGAGTCGTTGATCCCGTGCCCGGTGGCGACCGCCCCGGCGGAGAGGGTCTGGGCGAAGCGGAGATGACCGCGCTGCAGCCGCTCGTGCCGCCCCAGGCGGAGCAGGCCGTGCATCAGCGCGAAGGCCAGCCCGGCCGACAGCACCGGACCCACCAGGGAGACGACGAGGACGGTGCCGAGCTGCCCCCAGGCCGCAGTCGCACCGATCACCAGAGTGACGCCGAGCGTGGCACCGAAGAAGGCGTGCCAGGTGGAGGCAGGCATCCCGAGCCGCCAGGTCAGCAGGTCCCATCCGATGGTCGTGAGCATGATCGCGAGCAGTGCCAGACCGAGCCGGTCAGGACTGTCGGCGGTCGCCTCGGTGAGGGGCACCATCCCCAGCAGGCGCACCGCCCACTCCGCCGTGACCACGAGCAGAGCCATCCCCAGCAGCGCCCCGAGCAGGTTCAGCAGTGCGGCCATCGCCAGCGCGGTCGACTCCCGCAGGGTGCGGGTGGCGATCGTGGTGGAGACGGCGTTGGACGCGTCGTGGAAGCCGTTGATGTATGCCATCACCAGCGCCGTGAGGACGACCAGCACCAGCAGGGTCGAGGTCACTCAGGAATCCTTGACCCGCAGGAGGTCGGCGATCCGTGCGCTGCGCTCCTGCAGGGTGATGGTCTCGCGGATCGACTCGGCGACATCGTGCAGGGGCAGCAGCTCCTGGGCCGAGCCGCCGCGCGTGTAGAGCTCCCCGAGCGCGCGGCGCACCAGCCGGTCGCCCTGCCGCTTGAGCTTGCGCACCTGTGCGTAGTGATCGCCCAGATCCCGCACCCGCGACAGCTTCCAGGTGACGGCCACCGTCAGCTCCGCGGCGCGCTCGATGCCCTTGGCGGCTTCCAGCAGCGGGGTGGGCAGGGCGCCCACCTGGGAGATGACCAGCAGCTCCGCAGTGTGCTCCATCGAGTCCAGGGTGTCGGAGACGGTCAGCGCGAAATCGTAGAGCAGCTCCGCCTCGTAGGGCGTGATCAGGGAGTGGGCGAGCCGCTGGGCGATGCGGCGGCACAGCTCCTCGGCGACCGTCGACTGCTCGTGCAGCCGGGGCGCGATGCGGGTGCGCTCGCGGTATCCGTGACCGAGGAGCTGCGAATGGGTGTCGGCGGACCGGACCAGCAGCTCGGCGAGCTCCGCGAAGAGGTCATACAGGGGGCGCTCGCTGCGCTGGGGGAAGAACCGGGCGAGGAACTGCGCCATCACAGGTCGCCTCCTCGCGCCGCCGGTGCGGGGACGGACTGGTTCACGATGCTGAGGCGCCGGACCGGGATGCGCCTGTCGGCGCGAAGGCCGCTCGAAGCGGCAAATGTTGGAGCCCGGGGCAACCGCGGCCCGGCGCGCCCCCATCGTAGGGCACGACCGGGTGGCAGGCGCAAGCCGACGCCGCGCCCCCATGGCACGGGCCTCAGTCCAGGAGCCCCGCCTCCGCATGTCGACCGGCGGCGGTCAGCTCCTCCCCGGTGCTGAGCAGTCGTTCGGCCTGCCGGGTGCGGTCATCGCCGGCGTCCTCGTCGGCCAGGTGCGCGGTGCCGTGCGCCGCGATCATGGCGACCGCCCCGGCGCGACGCAGCGCCATCCCGAGATCACCGGTGAATGCCCCGCGCAGGATCTCGTCCATGGAGCGGTGGACCTGTTCGACGTCCGGAGGCTCCGCGAAGCCGGAGAGATAGCGCAGTCCCGGTACGGTGCGGGAACCCGCCCGATAACGATGCACGACGTCATCGCCGTTGCTCTGCGACCAGGTGTGCAGCACGTACAGCCGCCACAGTGCACCGGGCAGGGAGGTGGCCGGAGCGCCCGACCACAGGGCCGCGAGATCGGTGAGCCCGTCCTCGGCCGCGAGGGACACCACCCGCTCGACGACCTCGGGGTCCGAACTGCGGAAGACCCCGTCGAGCAGGGCCCGTGCGGAGTCGTGCGCGAGATCGGAGGAGGCCGCGGGATCCGGCTCGCCCGGGATGGCCTCGGCGACCGAGGCGTACAGCGGGGCCGGCCGGCGGAATCGGGGAGCGGAGGAGCCGTTCGAGGACATGCTCCGCACACTACGCGCCGTTGCTGGGCCGCCGCACTAGGCTGAGTCCATGACCATCCCCCGGCAGATCGGCCCCGAGACCGGGCCCCGCACGGCCCTGCCCGACTACAGCCGCAGCAGCGCCACGGTCGAGCGCATGGTCTCCGAGCTGCAGCGCGCTCCCGGGAAGGAGCGCGGAGCGTCGGGGCCCGTACGTGCCCTGTTCCCCGCCGCCGCCACCCGGGACACGGTGCTGCGGGCGGTCGTCTCCGCCGTGATGCTCGGCGGCGTGCTGATCTCCGCCGTCGTGATCGTGCTGCTGCTGGGCACCCTCGCACAGGGGCGCTCACCGGGGATCGGGCTGCTGATGCTGCTGCTCGCACTGGGCGCGGTCGCGCTGATCCTGCTGCTGCTCGGCCTCCGCTTCGGCATCGTCGCGCTGGGCACCGCCCGCTCCCGGGTCGAGATCTCCGAGGAAGGGCTGCACGTGGTCGGGGGCATCGGGTCCCGACGGGTCGACTGGCGCGACATCGTCGCAGTGGAGTCCCGCGCGGTGCACCCGGTGCACTGGCTCACCGCGGCGCTGCGGCTGCGCGACGGCTCCCGTGTGGTGATGCCCGCCTTCGACCGGCACGTCTGGACCTACGGGGAGGCGTCGGGTCAGGACATCCGTGCCCTGCGCATCGAGCTGCGTCGGCAGGAGCAGGCCGCCGGCCCCGCGGTCTGAGACCGGGGCCGACGCCGTCGGTGCCTGCAGAGGTCAGGCGGTGGCGGCACCCGGAGCGCGGCTGATCCCCTCTTCCCACAGTGCGCGGGACGTCTCGGTGACGGCCTCGACGTCGACGTCGGAGATGCTCAGGACGCCCTCCTCGTCGAGCGGGAGGTGGCCGGCCTTCCAGCTGCCGCCCTCTTCCACATGGAACATCAGGGGGACCGGGTCGTCCGGGGTGGCGACGTCCGTGCGGCGCAGCGAGACGGTGCGCTGGTTGCCGCCCTCGAGGAAGGCCAGGACGATGTCGGCGACCGAGGCGGGAACCTGCTCCGGACTGGGCAGTGCGGTGACCACGAAGGAGTCCAGCTCGTCCTGCGTGAGCATGATGATCGCCTCGTTCGCCTTGATGATGAAGGCCATGCGCATCGCTTCACCCTCGGCCAGGGCGATCCCCAGCCAGCGGTCGGCGGCGGTCAGCGCGGTCGCGATGACCTGGCCCTCCTCGCCGAGCAGCCACTGGCCGTCCTCGGAGCGCTCCACCTTCCCGCGGGCGCGGAGCCCGGAGGTGACCGCCGCGGTGACGAACTCCTTCGCGGACTCGGGGGCGCTGCGCAGCCCCACCTGCTCGCGGGTGATCCGCCCGCTCTCCGTGTCGCGCAGGCCGAGCATGAAATCGATCTCGTACGCGGTGTAGATCGTGACCTGCTCGTCGGTCTCGGCGGCCGTGGTCTCGCTCATGAATCCCCCTGGAAGGCGTGGTCCGGCCGCCGGGCACGACGACCGGATGATGTGACAC
>JAKDNE010000014.1 GCA_030451965.1 Brachybacterium sp.
CCGGAAGAGCGCGATCAGTCCTTCTTCTGCACCTCCGGTTCAGTCTGCTCCCGTGCGCGTTCGGCGTCTCGATCCTTGAGCCCATCGCGCACTCCTCGGCGCACGGCCAGATAGACGATGTAGCCCGTGACCGCTATTGCGAGAGCGGTCAGAGCGAGCGAGGTCAGGGGATCCATCTGCTCTCTCCTGTCGGTTTCCCTCCACCCTATCGAGCACATGGGAGAGTCGCCGGAGAGAGGTCGGAGCGACGGCTCCACCGTGATGCGCCCCGTGGAACCGGTCTGCCGCGCGGGTAGGTGTCACATTGACCTGTGGCGCCGAAGAGCGTCTCAGCCGAAACGCCCGGAGATGTAGTCCTCGGTCTGCGAGTTCATGGGGTTGGTGAAGATGGTGTCGGTGTCGTCGATCTCGATGAGGTGGCCCGGCTTGCCGGTGCCGGCGATGTTGAAGAAGCCGGTGCGATCCGAGACCCGGGAGGCCTGCTGCATGTTGTGGGTGACGATCACGATCGTGTACTCCTGCTTCAGCTCATGGATCAGGTCCTCGATCGCCAGCGTCGAGATCGGATCCAGCGCCGAGCAGGGCTCGTCCATCAGCACCACCTCGGGCTGGACGGCGATGGTGCGGGCGATGCACAGCCGCTGCTGCTGCCCGCCGGACAGGCCCATGCCGGGCTTGTCGAGGCGGTCCTTGACCTCGTTCCAGAGGTTCGCTCCGCGCAGCGCCTGCTCCATGAGCTCATCCGCCGCGGCGCGGGGCATGCGGCGGTGGTTCAGCTTCACCCCGGCCAGGACGTTGTCCCGGATCGACATGGTCGGGAAGGGGTTCGCCTTCTGGAACACCATGCCGACGCAGCGGCGCACGGTGACCGGGTCGACCCTGGGGTCGTAGATGTCCTCACCGTTGATCTCGACCCTGCCCGTGGCGTACGCCCCGGGAATCACCTCGTGCATCCGGTTCAGGGTGCGCAGGAAGGTCGACTTGCCGCAGCCGGAGGGGCCGATGAGCGCGGTCACCGAGCGGGGCCGGAGCTGGACGTCGACGCCCTGCACGGCGAGGAAGTCCCCGTAGAAGATGTCGAGGTCCTCGACGTTGATGGGCTGTGGGGCGGCCATCTGGAGTCCTTTCGGGTGGGGCGAGGGGTCAGCGGCTGAGCTTCGGGGAGAAGCAGTGGCTGATCAGCCGCGCGAGGATGTTGAGCACCATGACGATGAGGATCAGGGTGAAGGCGGCGGCCCAGGCACGATCGATGTTGGTGGTGATCGTGCAGGCGTAGACCTCCTGGGAGATCGGGTCGGTGACCGTCTCGCTCATGCAGTTCGCGCTGCCGGCGCGGTACTGCTGATTGATGAACGTCGGCAGGGTCGCCATGCGCCCGTCGAACATGTTCCAGTTCACCGAGGTCACCATGCCGACCGTGAGCAGCAGTGGCGCGGTCTCGCCGATCACGCGGGCGATGGCAAGGGTGATGCCCGTGGTCAGGCCCGCGACCGCGGTGCGCAGCACCACCTTGACGATGGTGAGCCATTTGGGCACGCCCAGTGCGTAGGAGGCCTCGCGCAGGTCCATCGGGACCAGCCGGAGCATCTCCTCGCTGTTGCGCACCACGGTGGGGATCATCAGCAGCGACAGCGCGACCGCGCCCATGATGCCCATGCGCACGCTGTCGTCGGGCATGACAGCGATGAACAGCGCCAGGCCGAACAGGCCCGCCACGATCGAGGGGATGCCGGTCATGACGTCCACCAGGAAGGTGACCCCGGTGCCGAGGGTCTTCCTCCATCCGTGATCGGCGTACTCCACCAGGAAGATGGCGGTGAACAGGCCGATGGGGATCGAGATGATCGATGCCCACAGGGTGATCAGCAGCGTGCCCACGGTCGCGTGGAACACGCCGCCCGCGTCGGCGCCGCCGATGATCCCGGACATCGAGGAGGTCCAGAAGTCGAAGGGGTCGGGCCTGGCCGCGATCGCGCGCGTCATCCCCCGGCTGACAACCTCCCAGAGCAGGGAGAACAGCGGGAACATCGCCACGGCGAACGCGCCGATCACCAACAGGGCCATCAAGCGGTCCTTCGCCCAGCGGGGTCCCTCGCGCAGCAGCGAGTACGCCCAGCCCAGCAGCAGATGCAGCAGGAAACCGACGATGATCGCGGAGGCGACCGAGAGGGCGTCGACCAGGGACAGGCCGACGACGGCGACCAGCAGTCCGGCGAGGCCGGTGAAGAGCAGGTGGTACCAGGGCAGTCGGCGCTCGTCAGGGGGACGATGCCTCGAGGTCTGGTGCTGCACGGTGGTGGGGGTGCTCATTGGTGCCTCTCAGCTCTTCGGGCCGCTGCGGGCGACGATCCAGCGGGCGACGGCGTTGATGAGGAACGTCAGCACGAACAGCACCAGACCGGTGAAGATCAGCAGGGACATCTCGACACCGGAGGCCTCTGCCGACTTCGAGGCGATGTTCGCGGCGATCGAGTTGTGCCGCCCCACCTCGAGGATGTGGAGGGAGAAGGTGGCACCCGGGGCGAGGATCATCAGCACGGCCATGGTCTCCCCGAGCGCACGGCCGAGGCCGAGCATGGAGGCGGCGACGACGCCGCCGCGCCCGAAGGGGAGCACGACGGTCCGGATGGTCTCCCAGCGGGTGGCGCCGAGGGCCAGCGCCGCCTCCTCCTGCAGGCGCGGGGTCTGCAGGAACACCTCCCGGGTGATGGCGGTGATGATCGGCAGCACCATGACCGCGAGCACCACGGAGGCGGAGGCGAGGTTGCGCATCGGGGCAGTGGGTTCACCGGCGAACAGCGGGATCCAGCCGAGGTAGGTGTTCAGGAAGACGTACAGCGGCTCCAGCTTCGGCACCAGCCAGATCCCACCCCACAGGCCGTAGACGACCGACGGCACCGCCGCGAGCAGGTCGATCAGATAGCCCAGTGTCGCGGCCATGCGACGTGGCGCGTAATGGGAGATGAACAGGGCGATCCCGATCGAGATCGGGATCGCGATCACCAGTGCGATCGCGGAGGCGAGCGCCGTGCCGAAGACGAGCGGCAGCGCGTACTGGACCAGGGAGAAGTCCGCGGTGCCGGAGAACTCCCGGCTGGCGACGATGGCCGGCAGCGACTCCGTGGTGAGGAAGACCGCCACCGCGGCGAGCGTGAGGAAGATCAGGAGGCCCGAGCCGATGCTCAGCCAGGAGAAGATCGAATCGCCGAGACGGCGTTCGCTGCTCGCCATGGAGGTGGCCGGGGATGTCGGCGACTCCGTCTCGAGGTCGGCTGTGCTCAAGGGACTCTCCTGCGAGCTCGCGGTGCTGGGGCGGGGCGGGATGGCGGGTCATGGCGAGGCCGTCGGGCCGTGATCGGCCCGACGGCACGCCATGGCGCGGGATCGAGGTCAGCCGACGGTGATGTCGTCGATCGCGGCCTGGGCCTCGGTGCGCAGCTCCTCGGAGAGCGGGGCGGAGCCGGCGTTCTCCTGGGCGACCGTCTGGCCCTGCTCGGAGAGCATGAAGGACGCGTAGGCCTTCACCGCATCGCCCGTGGCGGCGTCCTCGTAGGAGCCGCACAGTGCGAGGTAGGAGATCAGCACGATCGGGTACGCGCCCGCCTCGGTGGTGGTGCGGTCGAGCTCCATGACGATGTCGTTCTCCGCACGGCCCTCCTCCCGCGGTGAGACGTCGACGGCCGTAGCCGCGGCTTCGGCGCTAAAGTCCACGAACTCCTCGCCCACCTGGATGGAGGCGGTGCCGAGGTTGCCGGCCTGCGAGGCGTCGGCATAGCCGATGGTGCCGTTGCCGGACTCGACCGCGGAGATCATGCCGGAGGTGCCGTCACCGGACTGGCCGCCGTCGATCGGCCAGGTCTCGATCGGGCCGTGCGTCCACGCCTCGGGAGCGTTGTCCGAGAGGTATTCGGTGAAGTTCTCGGTGGTGCCCGAGTCGTCGGAGCGGTGGACCGGGACGATGGCCGTTCCCGGCAGCTCGGCATCGGGGTTGAGCTCGGCGATGGCCGGATCGTTCCAGGTGGTGATGTCCTCTGCGAAGATCCCGGCGATGACCTCGGGCGTGAGGTTCAGGGAATCGACGCCCTCGAGGTGGAAGACGACCGCGATCGGGGAGATGTAGACGGGCAGGTCGAAGGCCTGCTCACCGCCGCACACCGCGATGGAGGCGGCGAGCTCCTCCTCGTCCAGGGCGGCGTCGGTGCCGGCGAACTTCACCTGCCCGGAGAGGAACTGCTCGCGTCCGGTGCCGGAGCCGGTGGGGTCGTAGGTGACGGTGATGTCGCCGCCCTCGGCCTGCACCAGGCCCTTGAACGTCTCGGTCCATGCGGTCTGCGCATTCGCCATGGAGGAGGCGCCGGCGCCGGCGAGGTTGCCGCTCAGCTCGGCATACCCGCCGCCGACCGCGCCACTGTCGTCCGAAGCTCCGCTGTCCCCGTCGGCGGTGCCGCCGCAGGCGGTCAGGGCGATAACGGCGGCGAAGCCGAGTGCGGCGAGCGAGACGAGCTGGTTCTTGCGAGGGTTCACTGCGAGTCCTTTCGGGGCCGTGGGCCCGGAAGCTGTCCATCGAGACGGTGTGACAGTGCGGACGCTAGGGAGGGCAGATGACGGCCCGCCCGCTCACGCGTGAACGGCAGGTGAACTCCTCGAAGAGGGCAGAGGAATCACAGGTCAGAGAGAGGAAAGGAAGAGGTCATTGCCTGCATCACCGCCTGTGGGCGGCTCGGAGGCGTGACCCGCGCCACCGCCGGCTGCGCTGCCGGCGATCGCCTCGGCCCGTCTCAGGCGGTGACGGACATGACGATCCCGACGATCATCAGCGCCGCGTAGAGCAGCATGAAGAGCAGGGGGATCAGACCCACCAGCGAGGTCACCATGCCTGCGATGGCGAGGCCACGGCCGCTCTTCAGCTCTCTCGCCGTCGGCTCCGTCTCCTTCATGCCCCGGGCCGAGAAGTAGATCCCGAAGGGCGAGGTCAGACCGCCGCACATGACCAGGCCCACCAGCCCCAGCACGAATCCTGCGATCGCCATGCCGGAGCTCGGCAGCGGGGCCTGGAAGGCTCCGAACTGGGGCGGGCCCTGCGGGATCGGACCGCCGGGGTGTAGAGCCGCCGGGTGCTGGATCTGCTGCTGGGACTGCGGCGCGCCGGGCACCGAGGCGGAGTGGAGCAGCGGATCCCCCGCGGAGGGATCGGACGAGTACGAGCCGGACGCGCTCGACGAGTACGGATCCGTCGCGTACGGGTCGTTCGCGGACGGGTCGGTCGACGCGGGTCCCACGGCGTAGGGGTCATCGAGGTGCCCGCCCTGACCCCCTGACGGGCCATACCCTCCGGAATAGTCCGGCAGACCGCTGTCGTGTCCTGCATTCATCTCGTGCTCGTCCCTTCCCCCGGTCCCGGACCGTCCTCGTGCCCGGGCGCTGCTCGTCCTGGTCGTCCCCATCCCGCGACCCGCCGCCCAGCATGCGCCGCGCGAGCCTGCGTCAGCCGACGTTCGGCAGATGCCGTTCGATCGCGACCACTCTGCCACCTGCCGTGGTGTGCAGCAGCAGCGCCTCCCCGGCAGCGAGGAACGGATCCTCGTGCGGCAGTTCGAGGGCGATGCCCGGCGCGGCGACCGCCAGCACGGAGTCGATCACGGTGGGCAGCACCGGCCGATGGGTGCACACCACCGTCGGCCGCGCCTGTGCGAGGACGCGGTCGATCACGGCAGCCGTCCGTGCCGGGTGCTCGGCATGGCCCGCCTCGGTCAGCGCCTCCTTGGTGCGGATCTTCAGCCCCTCGATGGTCGCCAGCGGTTCGATCGTGGCCCGGCAGCGTTCCCACGGGCTGCTCAGCACGCTTGCCGGGTCGAAGGCGTCCAGCAGCGATGGCAGTGCCCGTGCCTGCATCTTCCCCTTGCTGTTCAGAGGGCGTGACGCTTCGTCCTTGCGCCATTTCTTCCGTGACAGCGCCGCGCCGTGGCGCTGGATGACGATCGGGGCGGTCTCCAGCTCCTCGGCCTCGAGATGGCGGCGCAGCGCCTCCACCGGGACCTGATCGCTCTGCCGGGTCACCCGCTCCATGGCCTCCTCGAGCGGGACCCACCGGACCTCGTCGACCTCACGGCGGCTCTTCGGCCCGGGGGCGATCTTCGCGCGCACGGTCGCGGCCCAGTACTGCACGACCTTCGTGCGTCCGTCCGGCATCAGGTACGTGGACGTCGGCAGAGGACGCTGCAGGCGCACCCGATAACCGGTCTCCTCGGCGACCTCACGCACCGCGGCGGCAGGAGCCGTCTCCCCCTTGTCCAGCTTGCCCTTGGGGATCGACCAGTCGTCGTAGCGCGGGCGGTGGATCAGCAGCACCTCCGCGCGGTCGCCCTTCTCCCGCCAGACGAGGGCGCCGGCGGCGTGGACTGCGCGCGATGAGCCGGGAGCGGCGCCCACCGATCAGCCCCGTCCGCTCGCGCGCATCTGCACGTCGCGCCCCGCGACGGTGAAGCCCCAGGTCTCGTAGAGCCGCAGGGCCGGAGCGTTGTCCGCCTCGACATAGAGCTCCACCCCGGGCACGCCGTCGGACCGGAGACGGTCCAGGGCGGTGGCCATGAGCAGCCCCGCCGCCCCGTGGCCCTGGACGGAGGGATCGGTCGCGACCGCGTAGATCTCGACGTCCTGATCGGTGGCGCCGGGGCGCTCGCGCTTGCTCCAGACGAAGCCGACGAGCTCCTCGTCCCGCAGCGCGACCAGCATGTCCTCGGCGTCGAACCACGGCTGGGCGAGCCGCTGCTCCAGGTCGTCCCGGGTCAGTGACCCCTGCTCGGGGTGATCGGCGAAGGCGCGCGCGTTGACCGCGACCCAGCGCTCGGAGTCGCGCTCCGCCTCGAAGGTGTCCAGGCGCAGGTCCTCGAGGGTCGACTCGGGGATCGCGGGCAGCGGCCGCGCCGGATCGAGGTCGCGATGCAGCGTGAGCAGGTAACGGCTCTCGGCGAGGCCGGCGGCGGAGAGGAAGGTGAGGGAGCCCTCGAGGGCTCCGTGCGCCCAGACCCCCGCGTCGGGTCGCAGCGCGAGGGCCTCCTGCAGGAGGGCGGTGCCGTGCCCGCGGCGACGATGGGCGGGATGGACCATGCCCTGGACCGTCCCGTCGGCCAGCACGCTCGCGTAGCCGCAGACGGTCCCTGCCTCCTCCACCAGCAGGTGCCGGGCGCTCTCGCCGTCCAGTGCGAGCACGGCGGCCTCGTCCAGCGGGGAGACGCCGTCGTGCTCGGTGACGGTCGCGAGCAGCTCGCGGATCGTCGTGCGACGAGTGGGCGGCAGCACGGCCGTCGTGATCATGAGATCCTTCCGAAGCTCGGGGAGAAGGCGGACACGCGCACAGCGCGAAGCCGCGCTCACAGAGTCGAGTATGCCGTCACCAGCGGGCACTCGTAGACTGCAACTGTAGCGCCCGACGGACACCTTCCGTCGGTGCGGCCCGAGACCTGAATCGACGACCTGCGAGGAGCGCCTGTGACCGTCCCCGAGCGCGCTCCCCTCGGCGCCGCCCTCGCGATGCTGCTGGCCGTGGTCTCGCTCACGGGAACCCTCTCCCCACTGCTGATGGCCGTCTCCCTCGCGCTGCTCGCCCTGCTGATCGGCATCGCCTGGCCAGCACTGCTCGAGCTGCCCTCCCCGGTCGGCACCCGGGTCGTGGTGGCCGGCAGCGGCATCCTCGGAGCCCTGGTCACGGTGCTGGCCCCGGAACGCATCACACCGATCACGGGGGTCGTGATGGTGTGCGCGATCGGGGTGTTCGCCGCGTTCGGGCACGAGATGGTGCGCACGGAGCGCCGCGATCTCACCGCATCGCTCACCGGCACCGTGGCCGGGGTGTTCGTCGCGGCGATCGCCGCCAGCTGGATCATCGCCCAGAGCGCCGCCGTCGAGGCCGGCACGACCGGTGTGGTCACCTCCATCGCCGCAGGACTCGCAGCGACTCTGCTGGTGAACTCCACTCCCCTGCCCTCCCTGCCGCGGTTCGTGCTCTCCGCCCTGACCGGGACGGGGGTGACCGTGGCGCTCGCGATCTCGCTGGCCGACCTGTGGCCCGCGCTCGCGGCGGGCATCGGTCTCGTGACCGCGATCGGCGCGAGCTCTGCGCACCTGCTGACGGGATCCTCGCTGGTCGCGAAGGAGCCGCTCCCCTCGCTGGCGGTCGCCGCGGTCCCGGTGGCGACCGTCGGGGTGGTCACCCACCTGGTGGTCGTGCTGCTGCCCTGAGGTCCCGCACGACGGACCCCGCACACACCTGCTCCTCGACTCTTCAGGCTCGCGTCGGCGGCACCGGACCGACCTCGACCGTGCCTCCCCTGCGCACGCGGCGGGAGCGATAGACTCTGCGGCATGTCTGCCCTGTCACTGTTCTTCATCGCCCTCGTCGTCCTGGTGGGCCTCGGCACGCTCGCCTTCACCCTCCTGGTGATCACCCGCCTGTTCGATCGCTGAGCGTTCCGCAGCCTCGATGCCCATCACGCTCGACACCTCTCTCCCTCCGTCCCTGTACCCGCTGGCCTGGCTGATCGGCAGCTGGGAGGGCAACGGCGCCCTCAGCACGGCGGACGCCGACGCCCCGGACGTCCGCATCGAGCAGCAGCTGGTCTGCACCGCTCGTGAGGACGGCGCGATGGAGTGGCGCTCCACCATCCACCGGATCGACGCCCCCGCCCCACTGCCCCCCACCAGCGCCTTCGCGCGGGAGGCGGCCGAGACGCCGACAGCTGCCGGCACCGGGGAGCGCACGCTGCTGCACCGCGAGGACGGGATCTGGACTGTCGGCGATCTCCTGCCCGGCCAGGACCGGGAAGCGGCCGCGGCCGCCGGACCGGGCACCCCCGGGAGTTTCCTGCCCCACCACCTCGAGGCGCACCTGACCCGCCCGGGCGGGTCGGCCGAGGAATGGGCCGGGGAGGTGCGGGGACCGCGGGTGCAGCTCGCACTCGCCTCCCCCGACGGCGAGATCGCCGCGACCCGCATGTTCGGCTACGTCAGCGGCCGGTTGATGTGGCTGTGGGAGCACCGCCTGCCTGTTCCCGACGGCGCCCCCGACGAGACTGCCCTGACCCCCTACCTGTCCTTGGAGATGCACCGTGTCTGATCCTGTCCGTGACGTCCGTCCCCTGCTGCGCGAGAGCGCGGTCCTCGGCGATGGTCCCGATGCGACGGTCCCCACCCACTACGGCGCACCGCTGCGCGAGCAACGACATCTGCTCGACGGCACCGCGGTCGTCGACCTGGGGCAGCTCGAGCTGCTCGAGGTGCGTGGAGCGGACGCCCGCAGCTGGATGACCACCGTCACCACCCAGGTCCTCTCCGGGACCCCCGTCGGCTCCTCCTCCTCGCTGGCCGTGCTGTCGCCGCAGGGCCGGATCCAGCACATGGCCTCGGCCGTGGTGGTGGACGAGGACGCGCTGCTGCTGGTGCTGGATGCCGGCGCCCGCGCCGGGATGCGCCAGTACCTGGAGATGATGCGCTTCGCTGCACGGGTCGAGCTGACCGATCGGGACGACCTGCGGGTACTCGGCGCCCTCTCGCCCGCTCCCGAGGTGCTGCCGCAGCTCGGACTGCCCGCTCCGCTCGCGACCTGGTCCGAACCCTGGCCCGAGCTCGCCCCCGGCGGTGTGGCCTACGGTCCCGACCCCGAGGACCCGGTGGGCGCAGTGCTCACGATCCTCGACGCCGCAGCCCTCGAACAGCTGCCCTGGCGCCACGAGCACCTGGCCGGGATGAGCTCCTGGGAGGCGCTGCGGATCGCGGACCATCGCGCCCGCGCCGCCCGCGAGGTCGACGAGCGCAGCATCCCCCACGAGCTCGATCTGCTGCGCACCACCGTGCACACCACCAAGGGCTGCTACCGCGGGCAGGAGACGGTCGCCAAGGTCCTGAACCTCGGCCAGCCGCCGCGACGCCTGGTCATGCTCCACCTCGACGGATCGCAGGACGTGCCGGCCGCCGCAGGCGGAGAGGTGCGCCTCGGCGGGTCCGACGGGAAGGTCATCGGCACCGTCACCTCCGCCGCACTGCACGCCGACCTGGGCCCGATCGCACTGGCCGTCGTGCGCCGAGCCGCACCGGTGGATGCAGCGCTGTCGGTGCAGGTCCTGCTCGCCGGGGCCGACGGTGAGAGCTCCTCGATGTGGCTCGACGCCTCCCAGGAGCCGATCGTCCTGCCCCGGGATCATGGCGCGCGGCCGGCCACCGCCAAGCTCTGACCGCCGAGTCGGCACCCGAGCCTGCGCCGTCGATCTCCGGCGGCGCAGGGGTCCGCCGGCCGCTCCCGTCGGCCGATCCGGGTCGGCCTCCACGGCGCCCTCACGGATCCTGCACCGCATCCCTTCTCGGTCTCCGCTGTGCCGCCACCGTCGACCTGGAAGAATGGCGGGTATGAGAGCTGAGGGTGACCAGCAGGACTGGATCCGGCACCGTCGGGAGGTGTTCGAGACCAAGGAGCGGGCGCTGCATGCCGCCCGCGATGCAGAACATGAGAAGGCCACCGCGATGATCCGTGAGGGCATCGCCCGGTTCGAGCAGGCCGGCATCCCCCCGGTGCCGCTGCGCGCGCGCCCGTACCGCGGGGGCGGCACCATCCGCACCTCCCTGACGGGCTGGTACCTCAAGCAGGACCGTTCCCTCGCCGTGGACCGCGAGGGTCACTACTACGTGATGCGCGTCGACGGCGGACTGCGATCCCGGGTGCAGGGCGCGACCCCCGCCCCCGGCCACGCACCGCTGATCGTGGGGCGCGGCGCCCGCGACGGGGACACCTTCCGCCTCGAGGAGCTGCTGGAGATGCGCCTGCAGGACCCGGTGCGAGCATGAGCATGGCACAGCCGCCACCGACCGGGGGCCGAGCACCGCTGACCCCGACCACGTCGATCCCGATCATCGAGCGGGCCCGCGACTCCATCCACGACTGGTTCGTCCAGGGCGTCACCCGTGGGCGCGGCGACGTGCTCACCGTGGGCCGCGCAGCCCTCGCCGCCAGCCTGGCGTACCTGATCAGCGGAATCCTCTGGGGTCACGAATTCCCGTTCTTCTCCTCGATCGTCGCCTTCGTCATCATCGGCTTCGGCATCGAGAAGAAGATGCGCAAGATCGTCGAGATGTCCTGCGGCGTGCTGCTCGGACTGCTGCTGGGCGAGCTCGCCCGCGGTCTGCTCGGCTCGGGGACCTGGCAGATCCTGGTCGTGGTGTTCGTGGCCGGGATGCTGGCCCGCCTCATCGACTCCAGCAAGCTCTTCGGGTTCCAGGTGGCGATCCAGTCGCTGCTGGTGATGATCATGCCGATCACTCCCACGATGACGCCGGGTGGGCGAGCGCTGGACGCCGTCACCGGGGTCATCGTCGCGATCATCATCCACCTGCTGCTGTCCGGGGACCCGCGCCGTCTCCAGAGCCGCGCCGCCGCCTCCTTCTACCGTGAGCTCGAGGGCACCCTGGTCAACCTCGCGCTCTCGGCACGCAGCGGCGACCGCCGCGTGGCGCAGGCGGCGCTGCGGAAGATCCGCGAGGTCTCCCAGAAATACACCGACGAGTGGAAGCTCGCCAACGACGTCGCCGATGAGATCGCCACCTTCGCCCCGTCCGGCCTGCGCCACGCCGACGACGTGAGCCGTCTCCAGCACCTGCTGGTGGGTTCGGACCGGGCGATGCGCAACATGCGCGTGATCGCCCGGCGCCAGTCGGAGTTCCTCGAGGCCGTGCGCGGGGACGCCCACTCCACGCTCGCCGACGCGCTGCTCGCCGCCCGTGATGCCGTCATCGAGCTCAGCGCCGCGGTCTCCCACGAGGACGTGGACTTCACCATGGCCCGGCGGAAGCTGCGCCTGTTCGGCTCCTACCTCTCCCCCGAGATGCTGCTGCGCAACGATGAGGGGAACCGTCCAGGCAGGGCCGGGCACTTCGAAGGCGTCACCCTGACGGTCCAGCTGCGCTCGCTCGCGATCGACCTGCTGCAGGCCACGGGGCTCAGCGCCGCGGAGGCGAAGCAGTTCCTGCCCAGCCTGGTCGTCGCCGCGGACGGCGATGCCATCGGTCCCCGCCCGATGACCATGGAGATGCAGGCGCTGGAGCCGCAGGCCACCACCGAGGCACTCGAGCTGCTGATCACCGACCGCTCCGACCCGGACCGCCGCCGCTGACGCCGTGACACTCCCGCGCCGGTATACGGGATCCGTCCAGGCGCTGCCCGTATCCTGATCCGATGATCGCCCTCATCCAGATGTGGATCTTCCTCGTGCTCGCCGTGGCCCTGCTGGCCGTGGAGATCTGGGCGCTGGTGAACGCCCTGCGCTTCCGCCCCGACGCGTACACCGCGGCCGGGAAGCGCAGCAAGACCTTCTGGGGCATCCTGACGGGCGTGGCCGTGCTGCTGGGCTTCCTGTCGCTCCCCTATCCGGTGGGCCGGGGCAGCTCGATGCTGTTCATGATCGCCGGCGTGGTCATCGCCGGAGTCTTCCTCGCAGACGTCCTGCCCGCACTGAAGCGGGTCATGGGCCGCGCCCAGGGCAACCGCAGGTGAGGCCCGCCTGACCGCGACGGGACGCGGCGCCGCCCGTCTCACCACTGCGGTCCCGGCCCCGCCCGGCTCTCGGTGACCTTCTCTCCCCGGCTCTTCGTC
This sequence comes from Brachybacterium sp., assembly GCA_030451965.1. Lineage (GTDB taxonomy): Bacteria > Actinomycetota > Actinomycetes > Actinomycetales > Dermabacteraceae > Brachybacterium. The sequence goes on from JAKDNE010000014.1 coordinate 12,635, forward strand.
GCATCATGCACGGGCGCGGGCTCAGGACATACAACGGGACCCCGGAGCCGAAGCCCCGGGGTCCCGTCTGATGCGTCGAGTCGATCAGCCCTGGTGAGTGCCGGCGGAGCGGAGGTTCTCGCAGGCCTCGACGATGCGGGCGGCCATGCCGGCCTCGGCCTTCTTGCCCCAGGCGCGGGGGTCGTAGGCCTTCTTGTTGCCGACATCGCCGTCGACCTTCAGCACGCCCGTGTAGTTCTCGAACATGTGCGAGACCGCGGGGCGGGTGAAGGCGTACTGGGTGTCGGTGTCGATGTTCATCTTGATGGTGCCGTAGTCCAGCGCCTCGGTGATCTCCTCCTCGGTGGAGCCGGAGCCGCCGTGCATGACCAGGTCGAAGGGGCGCTCGGTGCCGTACTTCTCGCCGACGGCCTTCTGGATCTCGTCCAGGACCTTCGGGCGCAGCTTGACGTTGCCCGGCTTGTACACGCCGTGGACATTGCCGAAGGTGAGCGCCGTCAGGTAGCGGCCACGCTCGCCCAGGCCGAGCTTGGCGGCGGTCTTCAGACCGTCCTCGGGGGTGGAGAAGAGCTTGTCGTTGGAGACGTTGGCGACCACGCCATCCTCCTCGCCGCCCACGACGCCGACCTCGATCTCGAGGATCTTCTTGGCCTCGACGGACTTCTCGAGCAGACGCTCGGCGATCTCGAGGTTCTCGTCGACCGGCACGGCGGAGCCGTCCCACATGTGCGACTGGAACAGCGGGTTCAGGCCCTTCTTCACACGGTTCTCGAGATCCCACTCGATCAGCGGCTCGACCCAGGTGGGCAGAACCTCCTTGGCGCAGTGGTCGGTGTGCAGCGCGACGTTGATGGGGTAGTTCTTGGCCACGGCGTGCACGTACTCGGCGAGCGCGATGGAACCGGCGACCCGGTCCTTGATGGTGGAGCCGGAGAGGTACTCGGCGCCGCCGAAGGACACCTGGATGATGCCGTCGGAGCCCGCCTCGGCGAAGCCCTGCAGGGCGGCGGTGGCCGTCTGCGAGCTGGAGACGTTGACGGCGGGGTAGGCGAACTTTCCGGCCTTGGCCCGGTCGATCATCTCTACGTACTGATCCGGGGTGACGACTGCCATGGGGGCATTCTCCTTCGCTGAAGCTGTGGGCGACGGCCGGCGGTGCCGTGCACCGCGCAGGGCCGTCCGATCGCCCCCATTGTTCCACAGCGACCCTGACGGCCCTCTGCCGGAGGTCCCCCGTGGACGCCGCGCTCAGCGCAGCGGACCGGCGGGCACCTCGGCGTGCTGCAGGATCCAGCTGTGCATCGCGATCGCGGCCGCCGCGGCGACGTTGATCGAGCGGGTGGAGCCGAACTGGGTGATGCCGACGACGAGGTCCGCGGCGGCGAGGATCTCGGCGCTCACGCCGGGGCCCTCCTGCCCCACGACCAGCAGCGCGTTGCGCGGCAGCGGGGTGCGCTCGATCGGCTGCGCCCCCTCCACCAGGTCGATGGCGACGATCGGCCGGTCCCGCTCGCGCGCCCAGGCGATCAGGTGCGCGGCGTCGGGGTGGTGGATCTCGTGCTGGTAGCGATCGGTGACCATGGCGCCCCGACGGTTCCAGCGTCGTCGGCCGACGATATGGAAGGCGTCGACGGCGAAGGCGTTGGCCGTGCGCACCACCGAGCCGATGTTCGCGTCGTGCTCGAGGTTCTCGATCGCGACGTGCAGCTCGTGACGGTGGAGATCGAGCTCGGCGATGATCGCCTCGCGACGCCAGTACCGGAAACGGTCCTCGACGTTGCGGCGGTCGCCGGCGGCCAGCAGCTCCGGGTCCAGGCGGGGGTCCGACGGCCACGGCCCGGGATGGGGCCCGACCCCGACCTGGCGGGGAGCATCCGCGGCGGCCCGGGAGGCTGTGCTGTCATCGGCCGGAGAGGTCATCGCTCCTCCCCCTGCTCGGCGACGCTCCCTGCCGCGGGCTCGTCGAGGTGCTGCTGGTCCGGGTCGGGCAGACCGAGTGCGCGGCGCCTGCGCTCGCGCAGGATCAGCCGGATCACGAACACCAGGACCACCAGTGCGATGAGCGCGTAGGCGATCGTGGAGAAGAGGTCTGTGTACGGCTCGATGACCGTCCAGTTGCTGCCCATGGAGAACCCGATGGACAGGAAGATCGCGTTCCAGATCGCGCTGCCGGCGGCGGTGAGAAGCGTGAACATCCCGATCGGCATCGCGTACAGGCCGGCGGGGATCGAGATGAGCGAGCGGATCCCGGGCACGAAGCGTGCGAAGAAGATGGCCTTGTAGCCATGGCGGTCCATGAAGTCGACTGACGTGTCGTAGTCCTGGACGTGCACCAGCGGCAGTCGGATCACGATCGACCGCAGCCGCTGCGGACCCAGCAGTCGGCCCAGGCCGTACAGCAGCCAGGCACCGACGACGGAGCCCAGGACGGAGGCCGGCAGCATCGCCCAGAAGGCGTTGTTCGGACCGGCTGCGGCCACCCCTGCCAGCGGCAGGATCACCTCGGAGGGGATCGGGGGGAACAGGTTCTCGAGGAAGATCAGCAGGAAGACACCGAAGGCCCCGAAGCTGTCCATGGTCTCGACCGCCCAGTCGACGATGTTCATGCGGGCTCCTCGCGCAATGCGGGCTGGTGGGCTTGCGTGTCAGTGGGACTGGGCACGCTGATCGGGCCATGCATGCCAGCGGGGCGGGCCCTCGGGCGCCGGTCCGGTCGTGCCCGTGTCCGTGCCCCATCGTAGGCGGTCAGGACCGCTCCCGACGCGACCGGTCGGTCACGTCCGCAGGACCTTCACGCGCCTGTTCCACCTGCTCAGGGCGTGATCCGGGTCTACTCTGTGGCCATGGCCCTCACCCCGGATGCGGAGATCCGTTCCGACGACGTCTCCGCCGCGGGCCGCGGGGGCGGTTCCCGGTTGCCCCGGGGTGGTGGCCGCGGCAGCCGGGGTCTGAAGATCGGCGGCGGCGGTGGCTGTCTGCTGCTGGTGATCGTGGTGATCTATGCGCTGACGGGCGGCAACCCGCTGGATCTGCTGGGAGATGGTTCGACGACCCAGCAGGGCCCGGTGGCCGAGGGCGGCTCCCTGGAGCACTGCCTCGATGGCGCGGATGCGAATGAGCAGGACGACTGCCTGGTGCAGGCCACCATCGAATCCGGCGACTCGCTGTGGGCCCAGCTGGCGCCTACGGCCGGTATGCAGTTCCTCGAGCCGCAGGGCCGGGTGTTCGAGGGTTCGGTGCAGACGGGCTGCGGCGCGGCCACGGCCGAGGTCGGTCCCTTCTACTGCCCCGCCGACGCGACCATCTACGTCGACATCAACTTCTTCGAAGCACTGTCGGGCCGGTACGGGGCCGACGGCGGACAGCTGGCGAAGATGTACGTGGTCGCCCACGAGTACGGCCACCACATCCAGCGGCTCTCCGGCACGATGCAGGACGCGGACCGTTCACAGACCGGGCCGCAGTCCGATGCGGTCCGGCTCGAGCTGCAGGCGGACTGCTACGCGGGGGTGTGGGCGCACCACGCCGCGAACACGGTCGACGACACCGGCAACGCGATGCTCGACCCGCTGACGGAGCAGGACATCGCCTCCGCACTGTCCGCGGCGAGCGCGGTCGGCGACGACCACATCCAGGGCGTCGTCGCGGGCGGTCAGGTGCGGCCGGAATCCTGGACCCACGGCTCCTCCGCGCAGCGTGGAGCATGGTTCACCACCGGCTACCAGCAGGGCACGGTGCAGGCCTGCGACACGTTCTCCGCGGATCAGGTGTGAGGAACCGGCTCAAGGCCGCGTGGGCTGTTCAGATCTCCAGCTCGGAGATGTCGTAGGCGGCCAGGTAGCGGTACCCGGCGGCCTCGACGGCCTCGCGGGAGGCGTCGGAGCGGTGGACGATCACGGCCACCGCGGCGATGTCGGCGCCGGCCTCGGTGAGCGCCTCGCAGGCGGTCAGGACGCTGCCGCCGGTGGTGGAGGTGTCCTCGACCGCGACCACCCGGCGACCGGTCACGTCCGGCCCTTCGATGCGTCGCTGCAGCCCGTGGGCCTTGTTGGCCTTGCGCACCACGAAGGCGTCCAGGCCTGCGAGCGCCTCGTCGGCCGCCGAGGCGTGCAGGATCGAGGTCGCCACCGGGTCGGCGCCCAGGGTCAGCCCGCCCACGGCCTCGACACCGGGGACCAGCCCCTCCCGGCGCAGCAGGTCGATCATCACCCGCCCCACCAGCGGGGCGGCCTCGTGGTGGAGGGTGATGCGGCGCAGGTCGACGTAGTGGTCCGCCTCGGCGCCCGAGGACAGCACGACGTGGCCGCGGACCACGGCGAGGTCCCGGATCAGGATGCGCAGACGCTCCCGCGCCTCCACGATCGACAGCGGCTGGGCGGGAGCGGTGCGAGAGTCGGCCATGAGATCAGAATAATGGACGACGGCGCAGCGTTCCGTCACGGCCGGCGGGCTATGCGTCGTCGTCCCGCTGCCAGGGCGCACGCAGGTTGCGCCGCGAAGCGCTGCGGCGGGAGCGCTGCACGGACCGGGCCCGCAGGTTCCGGTACCAGTCCGGGGAGGTGAGTGCGCGCACCAGCGGGCGCGGGGCGATGCGGGAGACCTCACCGGCGGTGCGGTACTTCACCGACGGGATCGACAGCACGGCGCCTCTGGCCGTGTCCTTGAGCGCCTGCTCCACGACGTAGGGAGCCTTCAGCCAGGTGATCCGGGGCAGGCCGTCCATCGCCATCCCGGCGCGCTCGTGGAACTCCGTCTGCACGAAGCCGGGCAGCAGCGCGGTCGCGGTCACCCCGGTGCCGTCGAGCTCCATCGCCAACGACTCGGTGAACACCGTCACCCAGCTCTTCGAGGCCGCGTAGGGGCCGGCGGTCGTGTAGCCGGCCAGCGAACTGACGTTGAGGATCGCGCCGCGACGACGCTGGACCATCGAGCGGGCCGCCGCGTGGGAGAGCACCAGCACCGCCCGCATCAGGGTGTCCAGCTGCTTCTCGTGGTCCTCGATGCCGACCTCGAGGAACCCTCCACGCAGCCCGTATCCGGCGTTGTTGACCAGCAGGTCGACCCGATCCACGGGGTCGGTCAGCCGGACCGCGACCTGCTCGAGCTGCTCTCGGTCCGAGAGATCCGCAGGGAGCACCTCGACCTCGACCCGGTGGACGTCACGGAGCTGGGCGGCGACGGCGCGCAACCGGTCCTCGTCGCGGGAGACCAGCACGAGGTCATGCCCTGTCCCGGCCAGCTGCCAGGCGAATTCGAGGCCCAGTCCGGAGGTCGATCCGGTGACGAGTGCGCGCGCCATGACCCGAGTTTACGACGGTCCGAGCGCTTCGGTGCGCACTCTTGGTCCCCCGTAGGATCGGGGCATGCGAATCGCGACCTGGAACATCAATTCTCTGCGTGCCCGGATGGATCGGGTGCTCGCCTTCCTCGAGCGCCACGAGGTGGACGTGCTGGCCCTGCAGGAGACCAAGGCCAAGCCCGAGCAGCTGGACCTCGCACCCCTGGAGGCGGCCGGGTACGAGGTCGCCGCACACGGGCTGAACCAGTGGAACGGGGTGGCGCTGATCTCCCGCGTCGGCCTGACCGATGTGCGCACCGAGCTGCCGGACGTCCCCACCTTCCCGGAGGACGAGACCGGGGTGGTCGAGGCGCGCGCGCTGGGAGGCGTGGTCGGCGAGGGCCTGCGGATCTGGTCGCTGTACGTCCCCAACGGCCGCGAGATCGACCACCCGCACTACGCCTACAAGCTGCGCTGGCTGGAGGCGCTGCGCGCCGAGGGGGCCCGCGAACTCGCCGCGGATGCCGACGCCCGGGTCGCCCTGGTCGGCGACTTCAACGTCGCCCCGCTGGACGAGGACGTGTGGGACATCGAGTTCTTCGACGGGAAGACCCACGTCACCGAGCCCGAACGGGCCGCCTTCCGCTCCGTGGTGGAGGCGGGCTTCGCCGATGTGGTGCGCGGGGATCACCCCGGCCCCGGCGTCTTCACCTATTGGGACTACCAGAAGCTGCGCTTCCCCAAGCGGGAGGGGATGCGCATCGACTTCGTGCTCGGCTCCCCCGTGGTGGAGTCCGCGGTGACCGGTTCGTTCATCGACCGCGAGGAGCGCAAGGGCAAGGGCGCCTCGGATCACGCCCCCGTCGTCGTGGATCTGACCTTCTGAGCCGACCCCCGGGGCGCCCGCACGGCGTGCCCGGGGGAGCGCCCGGGCGGGCACACAAAAATGGAGCGGCGTCGCGATCTCTCGCGGCGCCGCTCCGGACGAGCCGTCTGCATCGGGATCAGGCGTACACGCGATATAGCTGCGGTGGCGCTTTCGACGCCTCACAGCCGGTCCGTTGCGGGGACCAGTCGTACGTGGGTTCCGATGCCGGTATTCGTCGTTGTGCAGATCACACTACGCGCTTCGTCAGTGGTGCGCAAGGACCC
>JAKDNE010000285.1 GCA_030451965.1 Brachybacterium sp.
GATGAGGCGACGGCCCACGAGATCGGCGAGCGCGTCGCCGCCTCCGCGGTGCTGCGACTGGTCGGCGCGGCCGGGTACGAGGGGGCGCTCGCCCACGACCGCTCCCCCGCATCCCTGACCGCGGTCTCCGCCTACTGCGAGCGCCTCGCCGCCCTCGCGGAAACGCTGCGCCCGCTGGTGGCGGGGACCCCCTGGGTGAGCGCGGGCGGCAGTGCCTACTTCGACCTGGTGGCCGACGCCTTCGCGCCGCTGGTAGGCATGCGCAGGATCCTCCGCTCGGGCGCCTACATCGTCCACGACTCCGGCTTCTACCGCGGCATCTCTCCACTGGACACCGCCCGCGGCGTCGCCGAGGAGGAGGCGCTGCTGCCGGGGATGCGCGCCCACGCCCGGGTGGTCTCGCTGCCCGAGCCCGGGCTCGCCCTGCTGGATGCCGGCAAGCGGGATGTGCCCTACGACGAGGGGCTGCCCGTCCCGCTCGGTGTCGCCACCGTTCTCGGCGGGCCCGAGCGCCCGCTCGCCGGGGAGGTCACGGCCCTGAATGCCCAGCACGCCTTCCTCCATCACACCGGTGCGGCAGAGCTCGCGATCGGGGACGTGGTCACGCTCGGGCTGTCCCATCCGTGCACCGCCTTCGACAAGTGGCGGCTGATCCCGGTGGTCGACCCTGCGACCGGCACGGTGCACGAGGCCGTGGAGACGTTCTTCTGAGCGCGCGAGCGAGGCCCCGCCGATGAGCGCACAGCCGGGCAGCGCACAGCCGACGAGCACAGTGCTGATCCGTGGTGGCCGGGTCGTCACCTCCAGCGGCGTCGAGCCCGCTGACGTGCTCATCGAGGGCGAGCGGATCATCGACGTCGGCCGCATCGATCCCTCTCACGTCCAGGGCGCGCACGTGCTCGAGGCCGACGGTCGCCTGGTGATGCCCGGGTTCATCGACGCCCATTCCCACGCCGAGGGTGCCGTGTTCGCGCCCGAGGTCCAGCTGGCGCTCCTGCGGCAGGGCGTGACCAGCGTGATCGGTGGGCAGGACGGCGTCTCCTACGCCCCCGGCGACGGCGCCTGGGCGAGCGAGTACTTCGCGGCGATCAACGGCCCCCATCCCACGTTCCACGGTGGGTCGGTGGCGGACCTGCTGGCCACCTATGACGGCGCGGTGCCGGTGAACGTCGCCCACCTGGTGCCCGCCGGCACCGTGCGCCACCAGGTGATGGGCGGCGCCGACGGACCGGCCGGCCCCGCCGAGCGGGAGGCGATGACGGCGCTGGTCGCACAGGCCGTGGCCGACGGGGCAGTAGGGCTCTCGACCGGGCTGGACTACACCCCGGGACTGTTCGCAGAGGCAGACGAGATCGCGGCCCTGTGCCGACCGCTCGCCGCCACCTCTCTGCCGTACGTGACGCATATGCGCGGCGGCTACGAGGACAACTCGCAGGTGGGGATCGAGGAGGCGGCCCGCATCGGTCTCGCCGCCGGGGTGCCGATCCACATCTCCCACTTCCACACCCCCGCCGCGGAGGCCGAGCGGCTGATGACCCGGCTCGCGGAGATGGAGGCGGACGCGAGCTTCGACGCCTACCCGTACACGCGGGGCTGCTCCCTGCTGGGCATGACGCTGCTGCCGCCGTCGTTCAGCGCGATGGCTCCGGCGGCGGCCGTCGCACTGCTGCGGGACCCCGACCAGCGTGAGCGGCTGCGCCGCGACTGGTTCCCCGGGGTGGATGAGCACCCGAGCCTCGGCCCCGAGTGGCCGGAGCTGATCACCCTCGCCCATCTCGCCGCCGCGGATCTGGCCTGGGCCCATGGCCTCACCCTCGCCGAGGTCGCCGCCCGTCGCGGCACCGACCCGATCGATGCCGCCCTCGATCTGCTGGCCGCCTCCGCGCTCGAGGTGAACGTGGTGATGGCGGTGCGCGATCAGCGCCCGGTGGAGGACCTGGGGCGGCTGCTCGCCCACCCGCGGCACCTCGGAGGGTCCGACGGGATCTTCGTCGGCGCCCATCCGCATCCCCGGGCCCGCGGCACCTTCGCCTCCTACCTCGGCACCTATGTGCGCGAGCACGGGTTCCTCGACTGGTCGCAGGCGGCGCAGCACCTCTCCGCCGGCGCGGCCGCACGCTTCCACCTCGGCGAGCGCGGCAGGGTCGCCCCAGGCTGCGTCGCCGATCTCGTGCTCGTGGATCCGGTCGCCGTGCGGGACCGCGCCACCTATACGGAACCGCTGGCGCTCGCGGCCGGTATCGATGACGCCCTGGTGGCCGGTCGGCCCGTGCTGGCAGGGGGCCGACTCACCGGCGAGCTGCCCGGCCGCGGTCTCCGTGCCGCCCCGTCGGCCCCGCAGGGCCCCGGCCCTGTCACCCCGCAGAACCGCTCACCACATCAGGGAGAACCATGAACCTCAAGCAAGCTCTCCGCACCGACCGCGCCCCGCAGCCCGCGGGCCCCTACAGTCAGGCGATCGTGAGCGGCGATCTGCTGTTCACCGCCGGGTTCGGACCACAGGATCCGGCCACCGGCAAGATCCCTGCGGGCGTCGCCGAGCAGACCCGCCAGGTGCTGCGGAGCCTCCAGGCGGTGCTCGCCGAGCACGGCGCCACCCTCGACGATGCGCTGAAGACCACCGTGCACCTCGCCGACCTCGCCGACGTCCAGGAGTTCAACGACGCCTACCGCGAGTTCTTCACCGCACCGTTCCCGGTGCGCACCACCGTCGGCTCGCAGCTGGCCGGCTTCCTGGTGGAGATCGACCTGGTGGCCCGGGTGCGGGACTGAACCCGCTGCGGGGCGCACGGCCTCGCTGGGCCCCGCCGTGAACGGGCGGGCGGCCGACCGGTCGTCACATTGCTGGGAGATTCCCGCCCGCGTACGTTGTGAGGCACGGCACCGTGCCGACGCGAAGGAGGACCCATGAGCGTCACCATGCGATCGCTCGAGACCGCTGTCCCCGCCACCGAGCTCCGCCAGTCCGAAGTGCGTGACGCGCTCGCCGCGCAGCCGGACCTCACCCGCCTCGGGAAGCGCCTGATCAGCACGTCCTTCAACGGGTCCGGCATCGAGCGCCGATACAGCGCTCTGACCGAATGGCACGGCGTGGCCGAGGACGAGGAGCCCGTGTTCTTCGAGGCCGGGACCGGACTGTTCCTGCACCCGCCCACCGGTGCCCGCAACCAGGTCTATGAGCGGGAGGCCACCACGCTGTACACCCGGGTCGCGGCCGCTGCGCTCGAGGCCGCCGAGGGGATCTCCGCCGCGGACGTCACCCATGTCATCACCGTCTCCTGCACGGGCTTCTTCGCCCCCGGTCCCGACTACCGGATCGTCCGCTCCCTCGGACTGAACTCTTCCGTGCAGCGGTACCACCTGGGGTTCATGGGCTGCTATGCGGCGCTGCCGGCCCTCCGCCAGGCCCAGACGATCTGTCGCGCTGATCCGGACGCCGTGGTGCTGATGGCCACCGTCGAGCTCTGCACCCTGCACGTGCGCCCCTCGAACGATCCGGACACCATCGTCGGCTCCTCCCTGTTCGCCGACGGCGGCGCCGCCGCGATCATCACCGGGAAGGACCTGCCCGCGAGCACGCCGGTGCTGGAGCTGGACCACTTCGAGACGGTGCTGACCCCCGTGGGTGAGGAGTCGATGGCCTGGCGGATCGGCGACCACGGCTTCGAGATGGTGCTGGGCACCTACGTCCCCCACATCATCGACGAGCACATCACGGGTGCTCTGGTTCCTCTGTTCGCGCATGAGCCCGAGCTCGCGGAGCTGCCTCACCGCGACATCGAGCACTGGGCGATCCATCCCGGCGGACGCAGCATCCTGGACAAGGTCGAGGCCAAGCTCGACCTCACCGAGTCCCAGCTCGAACCCGCCCGGGAGACCCTGCGCGACTTCGGCAACATGTCCAGTGCGACCGTGATGTTCGTGCTCCAGCGGATCCTGCGCTCCGCGACCGCCGGCCGACGGGAACGGGTGTGCGCGATGGCCTTCGGGCCGGGGCTGACGGTCGAGACAGCGCTGCTGACCGCCGTCGGCACACCCGAGCCGTGACCCTGCCCTCCCTCCTGGTGCGGGACGAGCACGCGCAGGAGCGGATGGACGACCCGCAGTGCGATCCGCGCCGTCTCGCCCGCACCTACGCCTCCTTCCGCCTGGTCAACGCGGCTGTCGCCGGCTGGCGGCAGGCCTATCGCCGCCACCTGAGGCCGCAGCTGCGCAGCGACGGGCCGACGACGCTGCTGGA
>JAKDNE010000286.1 GCA_030451965.1 Brachybacterium sp.
CCACTTCCCGCGGAACTTCACGAGCCCCTCGACGAAGGTGACGTTCGAGATCAGCCCGTGGGTGTCCTCGTAGGTCTGGGGTCGCAGCCACGGCTCCTGCAGGCGGGCCATCACCCTGGTCGGCTCGGCGGGGTCGATGAGGATCTGGCCGCAGCGGTAGTCGACGTCCACGGTGCCGTCCGGGTGGATCTCGCGGGTGGCGCCGTTGGTGAGCATCAGCAGCAGGCCGTCGTCGGTGAGCACCGGCGAGGTCCCGATCTCCACGAGGGCCTCGTCGAAGGTGCCGGGGGTGGGCAGGTACATCGGATCGCCGTCAGTGGTGCCGGGGGTCCAGTGGATGAGGTCGTCGCTGGTGGCCCAGTAGATGCCGCCCTCGCCGAAGTACATCCACCACTTCCCGTCGATCTGCTGGGGCACGATCACGCCGGCCTTGGACCAGTTGTGGCCGCGCGGGTCCATGACCTTGAAGGTGTCGAAATCGTTGAACAGCGGGCCATGCTTGGTCCAGCTGCGCAGGTCGGTGGAGGTGGCCAGGCACAGCTGCGCCATGGTGCGGTCCCAGCCGGTGTAGGTGAGGTAGTAGGTGCCTTCGATGTACGCGATCCGCGGGTCCTCGCAGCCGAACCGCTCATAGTCGTGCTCGGGGGAGAGGATCGGGGCATCCTCCCGCTCGAAGCTGTAGCCGTCGTCGCTGACAGCGATCCCGATGTGGGAGACGATGTCCTCCGCGTGCGCCCGGTACAGCAGCACCACCTGGTCGTCGATGACCAGCGCGGCGGGGTTGTACAGGTTCGAGGACTCCCAGGAATCGCCCTTCGGGCGCAGGATCGGGTTGTGCTCGTAGGGGACGAAGGGGCCGAGCGGGAACGTGGCTCCGCCGAACAGGGACACGGTGGACATGCTTCTCCTCGAGAGGTGTGAGATGGCGGGGAGGGCGCTCAGCCCTTGACCCCGGAGCTGATGTCGGAGGCCTCGAAGTAGCGCTGGAAGAACACGAACAGCAGCACGACGGGGAACGCCAGGGTGGCCGCGCCGGCAAGGATCGCGCCGTTGGGGTTCGTGGCGGTCTGGGAGACGTTCGAGATGTAGTTCGCCAGCGCCACCGCCAGCGGCTGCAGCTCGGCGTTCTTGGTGATCAGGAACGGCCACAGGAATTCGTTCCAGGGGCCGATGAAGGTGATCAGGGCGACCGTGGCGATGGCCGGTTTCACCAGCGGTACCGCGATCGAGGTCATGATCCGCAGCTCGGAGGCGCCGTCGATGCGCGCGGCCTCGAACAGCGACTCCGGCAGCGACAGGAAGAACTGGCGGAAGATGAACACGGCGGTGGTGTTGATCAGGAATGGCAGGATCATGCCCAGATACGAGTCGCCGAGGCCGTAGGTGCGGGTGACCTGCACGTACAGCGGGATCATCAGCAGCTGGAAGGGGATCGCCTGCACGCCCAGCATGATCGCGAACAGAGCGCCGCGGCCCCGCCACTGCAGCCGGGACAGCGAGTATCCGGCGGCGAGCCCGAAGGTCAGGGTGCCGGCGAGCACGCCGAGCGTGAAGACCATCGAGTTCACCAGGGACCGGATCAGGTGCAGCCGGGCGTTGATGTCGGTGAAGTTCTGCAGGGTCCAGCCGCCGGTGGGGAACAGGTCCGTCGGCGAGCTGGTGGGGCTCGACTGGAAGGCGCCGACGGCCATGAACCAGAACGGGAAGATGAAGGCGAGCGCGCAGAGGGTCAGGACCGCGTACAGCACGAGGAGGCTGCGCCGCGTGCCGCTGTGGGAGGCGCTGCCGACGGATCCCTTGGTGCGGGTGCGGGATGCCATGTCAGTTCTCCTTTCCGGTGCGGGCGGCGAGCATCGACAGCACACCGATGCCGATCACCAGCAGGACGCCGATCGCCGAGGCGACATCGGGGTTGGTCTGCTGGATGCCCTTCTGGTAGATGAGCAGCACCGGGGTGGCGGAGGCGCCGTCGGGGCCGCCGCCGTTGGTGAGCAGGTACGGCTCGGTGAACAGGTTCGCGCCGGTGATGATCGCGAGGATCAGCACCAGAGCGGTCACGGAGCGCACCCCGGGCACGGTGACGTTGCGGAACCGGCCGACGACGCCGGCACCATCCATCGCCGCGGATTCGTACAGCTCCTTCGGGATGCCCTGCAGCGCGGCGAGGTACAGCAGGATGTAGAACCCCAGCTGCTTCCATGTCACGTACAGCGCGATCGAGGGCATCGCGAGCGCACTGTTGACCAGCCACGACGGATCCGGGGCGAGTGGGCCGAGGATCGTGTTGACCAGCCCGTTGCGGGAGAACAGCAGCATCCACACGCCGATCAGCGACACGCTCGCGGTGACGTACGGGATGTAGAACGCGACCCGGAACGCGGAGGCGAAGCGCACGATCCTGTTCAGCGCGGAGGCGAGCACCAGCGAGAGGATCGCGGTCAGCGGCACGTTGATCACCAGGAACACGGCGATGTTCTTGAAGGACTGCTGGACCTGCGGGTCGGTGATCGCGCTGATGTAGTTCTCGAACCCCACGAAGGGGTGCTCGACCACGGCGGTCGGCGCGGTGAAGAAGTAGTCCTGGAAGGAGATCCATACCGCCCGGATCAGCGGCCAGGCCATCACCGTCGCCAGGAACAGCACGTACGGCAGCGCCAGCAGCACGCCCAGCGGCTGGGACCCGAGGACACCGCCGAGCGGACGCCGGGAGCGCCGGGGCCGCACGGGGGCGTCGTGCGTGGTGGTGGTCATGATCAGCCCTGGACGAGCTGGTCGATCTTCTCGGCCGCGGTCTGCAGGGCGTCCTCGATGGGCTCCTTGCCGAAGATCACCGCGGCGGAGTACTCGTCACGGAAGGTCTGCCACACCTCGATCGAGTTGGGGATGTTGGGGACGTCCACGACCCGCTCCGCCTGGGAGGCGAACACCGTGTAGTCGGGGTTCTCCTCGAAGTAGTCGGGGTAGGTGTCCAACAGCCCGGCGCGCAGCGGCATCTGGCCGGTGGCCTCGAGGAAGGCGCCGTCCTGCTCCTCCGACGTGGCGAACTTCAGGAAGTCCCAGGCGGTGGCCTGGTTCTTCGAGGTGGTGAACATGGAGACGTTCTTCGAGTCGGCGAAGGTCTTCACCGTCTCCGCGTCGGAGCCGTCGGCCGTGGGGACCGGCATGAAGCCGACGGGGAACGAGTCCTTGTAGGAGCTGATCGCCCAGGGCCCCGCGCTCTGCATCGCGGTCTTGCTGGTGGCCATCGCGTCATCCGTGGAGGCCTCCTTCGGGGCGAGGCCCTCGGAGTAGATCGAGGCCCAGAGCTCCGCGACGGTCAGGCCGTCCTCGGAGGTGAAGGTGGATGCGCCGTCCTCGACCAGCTGCATGCCGTCGGTCTGCGCGATGTACAGCGGGTAGAAGTCGAACCAGGGCTGGAAGAACTCATTGGTGGGCGAGGGCCAGATCGCGGCCGGAGCCGCCCCGGACTCGACGATCTTCCGGGCCCCCTCGAGGAACGACTCGTGGGAGTTCATCCCGGGGTCCTCCGGGTCCAGACCCGCCTTCTCGAACAGGTCCTTGTTGAACATGATCATCACGGGGTTCGATTTCCAGGGCAGCAGGTAGTACTTGCCCTCGTCGTCCGCATATCCCTGGGCGACCTCAGCGCCGGAGCGCTCCTCGATATAGCTCGCGCCGTCCTCGAAGGTGGTCAGGTCGATCAGGCCTCCCTGCTTCACCCAGCCGGGAGCCGCGGCGGTGGAGATGTTGAAGATCAGGTCCGGGGTGGTGCCGGCGGTGATCGCGGCGGTGATCGCCTCCTCGGAGCTCTGCCCGGCGGGGATCTCCTGGGCCTTGACCTGCTCGTCGGGGTGGTCGGCGTTCCAGGCCTCGACCACGGCCTTGCCCCAGGCGACCTCCTGCTCGTTGTTCGACAGCCAGACGGAGACCTCTCCGCGAGCCTCGACGGCATCACCGCCGGAGCCTCCGCCGCCGTTGCTGCAGGCGGCGAGCGTGGCGGCGGCCAGCGGTGCGGCGATCGCACCGGTCGTGAAGGTGCGGCGGTTGATGTTCATCGTTGAACTCCTCGGGTGAGATGGCGGTCAGGGCCGCGGCGGCGGGGCGATGCTGTCGCGGGGGAGGACGGTGGTGTGATCGGCCAGGACCGCGCCGGGGGCGTCCCCGGCGAGGGCGGCCAGCAAGGTGGTGACGGCGAGCTCGCCACGCTGCACGGCACC
>JAKDNE010000015.1 GCA_030451965.1 Brachybacterium sp.
TGCTGGGTCATCGTGATGGTTCCTCTCGACCGACGGCACGCTCGGGTTCAGGGCCGACGATATCCCCGACGGCCGCACGCCGTACGTCAGGACGCCACGGTGTGGACGGACGACCGCGAGGAACCGACCGGCGACGCGGAGGGGTCCGTGCCGGGCCGGTCCGGATCCGCTCCGGGGTGCAGGGCTCAGCGCATCAGCCGGCGCAGCACCCGGCGCTTGATCCCGGCGTACGGCGGATAGACGAGCTTCAGGGTGTCGGGGGTCAGAGGCTTCTTGACCACCGGCTTGGCGTGGGTGAACACCTCGATCCCGGCGCGGCCGTGATAGGCGCCCATACCGGAGGCCCCCACCCCGCCGAAGGGCATCCCGGTGCTGCCCACGTGGGCGAGGGTCAGGCCCAGGGCGAGGGAGCCGGAGGAGGTCTCGGCCGTGAAGCGCTCCTCGACGTCGCTGTGGGGGGAGAACACGTAGGCGGTCAGCGGCTTCTCCCCCGCCCGGATCCGGGCGATCGCCTCGTCGGGGCCGGAGACCGCGAGCAGCGGCAGGACGGGGCCGAAGATCTCCTCCTCCATCACCGCATCGTCCTGGTCCACGCCCGTCATGATCGTGGGCGGCAGGTAACGGGTGTCGGGGTCCGCCTCAGCGGTGCCTCCGAGGATCGTCTTCTCGTCGTCGATGAGGGCGAGGACCCGCTCGAAATGCTTGTCGCTGACCATCCGGCCGAAGTCCAGACTGCGCTCGGGCCGGGTTCCGTACATCTGGCGGACGGCCTTGCGCAGATGGGGGCGCAGACGTTCGAGCGTGCGCGGGGTGGCCATCAGGTAGTCAGGGGCGATGCAGGTCTGTCCGGCGTTGGTGAACTTGCCCCACACGACCCGTCGGGCCGTGACGGCGAGGTCCGCGCCCTCGTCGACGAACACCGGCGACTTCCCGCCCAGTTCGAGCACGGTGGGGGTGAGGTGCTCGGCGGCGGCGCGCGCCACGATCCGGCCGACGGCGCCGTTGCCCGTAAAGAAGATCAGATCGAAGCGCTCCTCGAGCAGGATCGTGGTCTCCTCCACCGCACCCTCGACCACCCGCACCCAGGCGGGGTCGAGATAGGTGCGCAGCAGGTGGGTGAGGGCGGCGGAGGTCGCGGGCGACACCTCGCTGGGCTTCACGACCGCGGTGTTGCCGCCGGCGATCGCGGCGACCAGCGGCGCGAGCGTGAGGTTCACCGGATAGTTCCACGGGGCGATGATCAGCGTGGTGCCCAGCGGCTGCCGCCGCAGCTCCCCGGAGGCCGGGGCCAGCAGCGGCCCCAGCGAGAGCCGCTCGGGTCGCAGCCAGGAGCGCAGATGCTTCATGGTGTGTGAGATCTCCTGGGCGACCACCCCGATCTCGGTCAGGGCGCTCTCCGTGCGGGACTTGCCGAGGTCCTCGGCGAGCGCCCGGGCGAGCCTCGGCTCCTCGCGGCGCAGGCCGCGACGCAGCGCCTCGAGCTGGGCGAGGCGGGCGGCCACGGGCCGGGTCGTGCCGGCGTCGAAGGAGGCGCGCAGGGCGGCGACGTCGGCCCGGATCCGGGCCGGCCCCGCTCCCCCGTCGGCCGAGGGTCCGGTGGAGCTGCTGGTCTGGTGAACATCTGTCGACATGCAGCCAGCGTAGGTCCCGTTCTCGAATGGTGGGAGTGCCTGCGGCCGCGACCCGCCTCCGCGCACCGTCCTCAGCGGGACGCCGCACGGGGCGGGTCCTGTCCATCCAGGGGCGTCGATCACGGAGAATGGGGGTTCGAAGAGCCCGATCTCCGGGCCGGGGAGGAAGGGTCGCCGATGACCGTGCTGATGGCTGCACCGCTGCTGCTGACGCTCACGCTGCTGGTGTCCGGGCTCGCGAAGCTCGGGGCGCGGCAGGGCACCGAGGAGGCGATGACCTCGCTGCGGCTGCCGCTGCGAGGACTGCACCGCACGGTCGCGACGGTCCTGCCGGTGGCCGAGATCGTGCTCGCCCTGGTGCTGTGGATCCCCTCGGTGCCGCTGCAGACGACGGTGGCCGTGGTGATCGCCCTGCTGATGGCCACCTATCTGGTGATCATCGGCCGGGCGCTGACCTTCGACGAGCCGGTTCAGTGCTCGTGCTTCGGCACCCTCGCCTCGCCCACCGTGTCGCGGCTCACGCTGGGGCGGAACATCCTGCTGACCGGTCTGGGCCTGCTGACCGTGGTGGCGGCCGCGGGCGGAGCGATGACGGCCGTGCTGGTGCAGTTCCCGCTGTCGCTGATCGGGCTCGGGATCACCGTGCTGCTGACGATCGCGCTGACCGTTCTCACCGTCGGCGCCACCGACCCGGCCGCCACGTCGGCACGCGCCGTCGCGGGCCTCGGGAGCGTGCCGGGCAGCGAGGGCACCGAGGAGGGGGAGCTGCTGGACTACGAGCGCGCCGCCACCCCTGCGGCGGTGCTGCAGAAGCCGGACGGCCGGCTGATCACCCTGACCCAGCTCACCGCGCAGCGCGCCGCCCTGCTGATCTTCACCTCCGAGGGATGCGGGCCCTGCGAACGCGTGCTGGACCGGGCTCCGGACTGGATCGAGTCGCTCTCGCCCTTCCTCCAGATCCGGTTCGTGTTCTCGCGTCCCGTGGATCAGCTGCGGGAGCGCACCACGCAGCGGGTGGGGACGCTGGCGATGCACGACCTGCAGTTCACGGCCCGCTCCACGCTCGGGGGCCGGACCGTGCCCTCGGCCGTGCTGCTGGGGGCCGACGGGCTGCTCGCCGGCGGACCGGTGGACGGCGGCTCGACGGTGATCGAGTTCGTCGAGGAGATCCGGGCCCAGCTGAGCAGTGCCCAGGACCACGACCCGGACCGAGGCCCAGGTCCGGACCCGGCCCCCGACCGGGACGAGCCGCACTCCCCCGCGCCGTGACGTCGTGCCCGGTCACGCCCGCGCCGGAGGACGGCTCAGGGCACGCTGGCCTGGGCGAAGCTGCCGTGGCCCCGCGCCCGCAGCGGACCGTCGGCCGCTGGGATGAAGACCGCCTGCCCGGCCCGCAGCGCATGGGTGCCGGTGGTGGTCTCCAGGGTGGTCGTGCCCTCCAGGCCGAGCACGATCCGGGGCCCTGAGCCGGGGATCGGGTGCGTCCGGGTCGAGGTGCCGGCCGGGTCGCTGAGCTCGGTGACGGCGAGCTCGAAGTCGTCGACCGGGGCGTAGTAGGCGATCGAGGTGGGGTTCTGCCGTTCCGGGGCGACCCGCAGCGGAGGTGCGGCCGTGACGCTGACGCACTGGAGCACCTCGTCGGCATCGACCCGCTTCGCCGTCAGCCCTGCCCGCAGAACGTTGTCACTGGTCGCCATCACCTCCAGGCCGGTGCCGTGGATGTAGGAGTGCAGCGCCCCGGCGGGCACGTACATCGCCTCGCCCCTCTGCAGCGTCACCGGGTTCAGCAGCAGCGCCGCGACCACCCCCGGGTCGCCGGGGTGGTGGTCCGCGAGCAGGGAGACGAAACCGTCGATGCGCGGGGACGGGGAGGCACCGGACGCGGAACGGGCACGGCAAGCCTCGACCACCGCATCGACCGCCTCCGGCGTGGGCCGCAGGGAGGCGGAGACCAGGGTGCGGAACGCGGCACGCATGCCGTGTGCGGTGGGGTTCTCGACCAGCAGGCGGTGCAGGCGATCGGTGAGGTCCGTGCCGAGCCCGTCGAGGATCACCGCCGCTCGGCGGGGGGTGCGGAACCCGCACAGCGCGGTGAAGCGGGTCAGGGCGATCAGCATCTCCGGCTTGTGGTTCGCATCGCGATAGATGCGCAGCGGGGAATCCAGGGCGATGCCCGCGGCGCTCTCGGCGGCGAAGGATTCCGCAGCATGCTCCCGGGTGGGATGCACCTGCAGCGACAGCGGCCTCTCCGCGGCGATCACCTTGAGCAGGAACGGCAGCTGCCCACCGAAGGCGCGGGCGACATCGGGCCCCAGCATCCGGTCGCGGTCCTCGGCGATCACCGCGTCCAGCCCGCTGCCGCCCGGCACCGTCGCCGGGGCGAGCGGATGCGCCCCGAACCAGGCCTCGGCCCAGGGTCTGCCGTCGGGCTCACGGCCCAGGAACTCGGGGATCACGGTGGTCGATCCCCAGGCGTAGTGCTGGAGGTGACCGCTGAGCTCGATCAGGCTCACGCGCCGCCCTCGAGGATCTGGGCGATCAGGCGCGCCGGCTCATCCGTGCCGAGCCCCGGTGGCGGCGTCGGCTCTCCCCCGACCCGCCGCATGCCGTAGCGCTCCCAGTGCTCGGCGATCCAGGACGGTGCACCGGGTGCGTGCACCCAGGCCGGGATGCCGCGGACGGCGGCCTCGAGGATGTCCGCGGAGAAGATCGAGGCGAGGGGGCGGGACTGCTCGGGCAGGGTGATCGTGGGGTCCTGGAACTCGATGCCGCGACGTCGCAGCAGCAGGTGCGCGGCGCGGGCGAGGCGATCTGTCTCCGCCGGGCCGGGCTGGTAGAGCGCGCCGGCGAAGCGGCAGTACGACTCCGCCGCCCGCAGGCTCACCCGGCGCGGCAGCTCGATCGCGGAGAACTGGCCCAGGAACACCGGCTGCGCGTCGAGCGTCGGCGCCTCCTCCGCGCCCTCGTGGCGCGCCTGCCACAGCCGCTGCGAGCCGACCACCCGCACCGCGATGTCATCGCGGCCCGCGCGGTGGAACTCCCCGTCCTCGGCGGTCCAGGCCAGCACGGTGGTGTCCGGCGGCAGCGGCGGGGCGAAGGGGGTGAGCACGTCGTGCTGGACGACGGCGCCGGGGACGTCCTGCTCACGTGCCCATTCGTGGAGGCTGCGCCCCACCTCGAGGTCCCAGCCGAGGGTGAGCAGCGAGGTGATGCCGAGACCGTCGAGCGCGGCCGACGGCTGGGCGATCCGCCGGTGCTGCCATTCGGGGCCCTCCAGCTCGTCCAGGGCCAGCCCTGCCGGGGTGACCACGACCGCGCTGCCGTGCACGTAGGGCAGCACGGCGGGCAGACCGCCGTGGGCGGCGCCGTCGGCGGTGTCGATGCCGAGCAGGATGCGGGCGGAGCCCTCCCCCTCCCGGGTGTGCAGCACGTAGCCGGGGGCGGTCTCGGAGGGGCGAGCACGATGGATGCCGCGGGCCCGACGGCGGGACCCCCGCCACTCCTGCCAGCGTTCGAGGCTGCGCGGATGGATCAGGGCCATGGACGGTACCCCTCCTTGGACATGCATCGGCTCCGGAATGCCCAGCATTCCACACGGAAGCCCCGGTGACGGGCGGATCGGTCGGGCGGGCCGAGGATCAGCGGGGCATATTGCGCAGGTTCGTGGAGGCCATGTCGAGCATCCTCCCCACACCGCCGCCGAGCACGATCTTCGTGGACGCGGTGGCGAATCCGCGGATCTGCTGGGCGGAGATCTTCGGCGGCATCGACAGGGCGTCGGGATCCGTGACCACGTCGATCAGCATCGGACCGGGGGTGGCGAGCGCCTCGGCGAGCTGCTTCTTCAGCTTCTTCGGATCGGTGATGCGCACCGCGCCGATGCCCACACCCTTCGCGATCGCCGCGTAGTCGACGTCCTCGTGGTCGGTGCCGTAGTCGGGCAGGCCCTCCACCAGCATCTCGAGCTTGACCATGCCGAGGCTGGAGTTGTTGAAGACCAGGATCTTCGTGTTCAGGTCGTGCAGCTTCACGGTGAGCAGCTCACCCATCAGCATGCCGAGGCCGCCGTCGCCGCTCATCGAGATCACCTGCCGCTCCGGGAACGCCTTCGAGGCGCCGATCGCCTGCGGGAGGGCGTTGGCCATGCTGCCGTGGTGCCAGGAGCCGAACAGGCGACGCTTCCCGTTGGGGGTGATGTAGCGGGCGCCCCAGACGTTGCACATGCCGGTGTCCACGGTGAACACGGCGTCCTCCTCGGCGAGATCGTCGAGGGTCGCGGCGACGAACTCCGGATGGATCGGCGTCATCTTCTCGACGTTCTTCGTGTAGGCGGAGACCGCACCGGTCAGGGCCTTGTGGTGAGCCTTCAGCTGGCGGTGCAGGAAGCGGGCGCTCTTCTCCCGGGCCAGCAGCGGCATCAGGGCCTGCAGGGTGAGGCCCACATCGCCGTGGATCGCGAGGTCCAGCGGCACGCGGCGGCCCAGCCGTGCGGCCTCCGCATCGATCTGCACGACCCGCGTGGCCTTCTTCGCGTCGTCACCGGGCAGGAACTCGCTGTAGGGGAAGTCGGTGCCCAGCAGGATCACCAGATCCGCCTCGTGCATCGCCTCGTAGCAGGCGCCATAGCCCAGCAGTCCGCTCATCCCCACATCGAAGGGGTTGTCGTACTGCATGAACTCCTTGCCACCGAAGGCGTGCCCGATCGGCGACTTGATCCGCTCGGCGAGCTCGAGCACCTCCTCGCGGGCATCGCGCACCCCGGCACCGGTGAAGAGGGTGACGGTGTCGGCCTCGTCGATCAGCTCCGCGAGGCGGCCGACGGGCGCCGCGGCGGGCTGGACCCGGCCGAGGTCCGTGGCGAGGTCGCGGGTCAGGGGCCCGTCGACCTCCTCGTCGGCCACATCGCCGGGGAGCACCAGCACCGAGACGCCCTGCTTCGCGATCGCCGTCTGCACGGCGATGTGGAGCATGGTCGCGCCGTGCGTGCCGGAGTTGACCATCTCGCAGAAGTGGGAGCACTCGCGGAAGAGGCTCTCGGGATGCGTCTCCTGGAAGAAGCCGGTGCCGATCTTGCCGGAGGGGATGTGGGAGGCGATCGCGAGCACCGGGGCGCTGTCGCGGTGGGCGTCGAACAGGCCCTGGATCAGGTGGGTGTTGCCCGGCCCGCAGGAGCCGGCGCAGACGGCGAGCTTCCCGGTCAGCCGGGCCTCGGCGCCGGCGGCGAAGGCGCCCGCCTCCTCATTGCGCACGTGGACCCACTCGATGCCCTCGGTGGTGCGCACGGCATCGACCACGGGGTTCAGCGAGTCACCGACCACTCCAAAGATCCGTTCGACGCCGAGGTCGCGGAGCTGGGCGACGAGGAGCTGGGCGAAAGTGCTGCGGGCCATGATGGTGCCTCCGGGGGTGAGTGCGTCAGGATGGGCACCGGCCCCAGGCGCGGTGCCCGTTGCCCTCACCTTAGTCGTGCAGGATGCTCCGGCGGGCGGTCATCGACGAGCGGCCCGTTCAGCAGGTACGTCAGGTCCTGGAGTCCACCGGGTTCAGGCGGTCGTAGGTCTCGAGGATCACCTCGAGGTCCGGGTGCAGCAGCTCCGCGCTCATGTCGAGCGGCTCTCCCGGCAGGTGCACCGCCAGCCGTTCCGGTGCGTCGTGCGTGGCGGGGGCGATGCGCCGCAGTGACGCCCGGGCGTACGGGATCTCCGTCGGCGACCCGTTCCCGGTGGTGCGGCGCACCCCGGTCGCGGTGAGCACCAGCAGGGAGGAATCCTCGGCGAGGGGGACCTCGGCGTTCGCTCGCGGGCCGGCCAGCAGCAGGCGAGGCAGCCAGAACACGCCGAACAGTCCGTCCAGGACCCCGAAGGCGATGACGGCATAGCCGGCGACCCCGTCGACGATGAACACCCCGACGCCGATGATGATCACCGCGGCGAACAGCATCGACATGCGGATCATGGACACCGATCTCTGCGATCTCTCGAATCTCTCGTGGGCCTTCTCCCGGTGGAAGTACACCGTCAGCTCGTCGCCCCCGGACCCACCCGTGACGTGCTCGCTCATCCCGATCTCGCTCATGTCGGGAAGTATGCCAGCGTCACCGCGGTTCTTCAGGAGTTCGCGGCATCCTCCGGGGGCTCGTCTGCCGAGGGGGGCGCGGGCGTGAACCGCACCGTCTGCACCCGGCGCTCATCGACCTCGACCACCTCGAGCAGCCCGCCCTCGACCGCGACGCTGTCCCCGGCCTCCGGGATACGGCCGAGCTGGGCCATGAGGAATCCTCCGACGGTCTCGTAACCGCCCGTATCGGGCAGGCCGATGTCCGTCGCTGCCTCGAACTCCTGGAGGATCAGCCCGCCCTCGAAGGTGCCGTCGGCCTCGAGGATGCTGTCGAGTCCGCCGGGGGCGGGCCATGAGTCGCGGTCGAACTCGTCATAGATCTCCCCCACCAGCTCCTCGAGCAGGTCCTCGAGGGTGACGATGCCGTCGGTGCCGCCGTACTCGTCGACCACGACGGCGATCTGGTCGGCGTGCGCACGCATCCGATTCAGCGCCATCAGCACCTGCACGGTGCCGGGGATGTGCTCGATGGGGCGCACCAGCTCGGACATGCGGGTGGTGGCCGGGTCATCGACCAGCAGCATGTCCCGCACGTGCACGAAGCCGAGCACGTCGTCGACGTCCTCCCCGATGACCGGGTAGCGGGAGAAGCCGGTGTTGCGGATCTCCAGCCTCACCTGGGCCACGGTCTGGTCGCCGTCGAGGAAGTGCACCTGGTGACGGGGCTGCATCACCTCCACGACAGTGCGCTCGGAGGCGTCGAAGACATCCGCGAGCACGCGCGACTCGGCCTGGTCCAGCGCGTCGGAGGAGCGGACCATGGACTTGATCTCCTCGGCGGAGACGGCCTCGCGGTCGGCGTCCGGGTCCCCTCCCAGCAGTCGCACGACGATATTGGTCGAGATGGACAGCAGCCAGATCACCGGCCGCATCAGCTGCCCGAAGATGCTCAGCGGAGGGCCGACGATCTTGGTCATCGCCATCGCGTTCTGCATCGCCAGCCGTTTGGGGGCGAGCTCACCGAGCACCAGCGAGAGGTAGGCGATGACCAGGGTCATGCCGATCAGTGCGACCGGTCCGGCCGTCGACCGGGCCAGCCCGAGATCGGTGAACAGGGGCACCAGGGAGGGGGCGATGGTGGAGGCACCGTAGGCGGAGGAGAAGAACCCGGCGACGGTCACGCCGATCTGCACGGCGGAGAGGAACTGGTTGGGGTCCCGCACCAGCGTCGCGGTGCGCTCGCCGCGGGGACCGCTCTCCTCGAGCTGCTTGATCTGCGTTTCGCGGAGGTTGACGATCGCCATCTCGGTTCCCGCGAACACGCCGCCGATGAGCACGAAGAGGAGCACGAGGGCGATGTTCAGGAGAACGGGGAGGTCCATGGGGCAACGCTACCCGCCACATCGATGGCGACCCGGGGACGCGCTGGCAGGGCCTCGTCCCGCTTCTCACAGCAGCGGCAGCAGCAGGAGGCCACCGGGATCGGCCACCGGGACACTGACGTATATGAGTGATGAACGCTCCCAGGGCGTTCAACCCTCATATACGTCAGGAAAGTGGTGGCCGAGATCAGCCGAAACGCAATGGGGAGCTCGGCGAAAGGACGTCAGCGGGACGAGCTGCGAACCATCAGCGGGCCCAGCGGCAGGCAGCGGGCGGCAGGCGGCAGGCAGAAAACAGATCAGTAGGGCACCGGCGCGGGGACGGGCTCGCCGGCGGGGCGGCCGACCGGCTCCAGGAGGCGCACTCCTTCCCGGGCGCTGATCCGGGCCACCATCACCGCGGTGAGCAGCAGCAGCGCGGCCGCCGCAGTGATGCCGCCGGCCAGAGAGGCGGAGGCCGCCGCGGTCGTGGCGAGTGCGGTCGAGGAGGTGCCCGGCGCCGCGGCCGCGGCGTTCAGCGCAGCGGCTCCCGCCCCGGCGCCGGTGCCCGCGCCGAGGGAGGCGATCAGGTGCGAGGCGGTGGTGACCGTCGCGACGAGCAGGATCGACAGCTCCAGGCCCCCGCTCTTCCAGGCCAGCACCGCCGAGGCCAGCCCCAGGGACAGCGCGGGCAGCATCACCGCGGCGCTGAGCTCCCGGCCGATGAGCATCACGGCGCTCGCGGCGATCAGCGGCAGCAGGGGGCTGCGCAGCCAGGTGCCGAGCGTCTGCATCACGATCCCCCGCAGGGTCAGCTCCAGACCGGCCGCCTGCAGCGGGGCGAGGACCAGCACGATCAGGGTGACCAGCAGCAGCTGTGGCACAGATCCGGCAGCTCCCGCAGCTCCGCCCCCATCGGCCCCGGTGCCGCCGCTGCCGGCCCCGGTGATCGCACCGGCGATCGCGGCAGCAGCGACCACCATGGCGCCCATCGCGAGGCCCCACGGCCCCAGCGACCGCAGCAGGTCGCGGCGTGGCCTCGCGGTGACCGACCAGGCGGTGCCGAGCGGTCGCCAGCCCCCGAAGCGCACGCCGATGATCCCGGCGGGCAACCACATCACGCCCACCGCCAGGGCGAGCGTGACGTCCAGCGCGCTGGTGAGGTCCCCGCTGGCGACGCCGATGGCCACGTTCACGCCCGGAGCGAGCGCGAGCACCAGGATCGTCAGGACGAGCACCACCGAGATCAGCACCACGTAGGCGATGAAGGCGGCGGCCAGGGTCAGCAGTGGCCTGATCCGGCCGGCCCAGGCGGGGCGCAGCGTCGCCATGCGATGGAACGGGGTGGTGGGGAGGGAACGGTCTTCAGTCATGTCGTCCCCACTGTAGGACGCCCGGCCGGGAGCACGGAGGCCTGGTCACCCTCGCTGCGGCTCCCACAGCCCCAGACCCGCACGCCGCGAGTACCACCACCAGATCCCGGCCGAGAGCAGCAGCATCGGCGCCAGCGCCAGCAGCAGTCCCACCAGCTCCACCTCGCCCTGTTCGGTGAAGCCGGGGATCAGCGGGGCGATCGCGAAGAGGGTCCAGTTGTTGGCGGTGTGCACCAGGATCGGGATCTCCAGGCCACCGGTCTTCCAGACCAGCAGGCCCATCACGATCGCGAAGAGGGCGATGTCGATCTGGCCCATCCAGGAATAGCCGTGACCCAGCACGAACAGCGGCACCGGGAGCAGGATCCCGAGCAGTGGCCACCGCAGCCAGGTGCCCAGCATCTGCATCGGCAGTGCACGGAAGGCGAACTCCTCCCCCGCGCACTGCAGCGGGGACAGCACCAGCGCCAGCAGCCAGGCGAGGAGCACTCCTGCCCCGAGCTGCGGCACCACGATCGCCTCGCGCTCCAGGATCAGATTCACCACCCCGTTGACCAGCAGGTAGACCGGGACGACGACGAGCGCCGCACGACCCATCAAGCCCCAGCGGAAACGACCCAGCACCGACAGCGCGATCCCGGCGCGGCCGTAGCCGGCGAGCGTCCCCACCAGTACCGCGGGAACCAGCAGCGCCAGCATGCCGAGGCCCAGGAACTGGTCGGCAGGATTCAGCGGATCGGACAGGGAGGAACTGGTGGCAGCGGCCGGCCAGATCTCGCCGGCGATCAGCAGCGGCACCATGACCTGGAAGTTCATCACCACGAACACGGCGGCGGCGACCACCAGCGTGACCAGCGGTCGCCACCAGTAACGATGGTGCGGGAGGGCGCGGGCGGCGCGATGGTAGGCCTGGGGCTCGGAGGGAGTCGCAGGCTGCGCCGGGCGGATGCCGACGGGCGCACTCGTCACCACCGGCGGAGGGGAAGGGTGCAGGTCGTGCTGGATCATGCCCTGATCCTGCCGGGCTCCGGGGCGTCCCCGCATCAGCTGCTCGTCCCCTCTGCCCGCCGCCGATCGGCTGATCTCCCCGGTCGAGGGCATCGGCCGAGCGGCTGATCCGTCGGCCACCCGCCGCTCCCTACCCTGGTCCCATGACCGTCTCCGCGCCCCGTTCACCGGCGCCGCCCTCCGTGCGCAGCCCGCGCCAGTGGGCGATCGCGCTCGCGCAGAGCCTCGTGGGCACGGCGCTGGGCCTGCTGGTGTTCCTCATCAGCTTCGGCGTGCTGCTGACGGAGTTCTCCGACCATCCGCCCGAGGGCCTGGTGGGGCTGTACGCCGTCGACGCGCTGGTGGGAGCGGTCGCGACCCTGCTCATCGGTCCGCTGCGGTTCCTGCGACCGGGCCGGCTGCACACTGCGGCGCATCTGCTGCTGGCGGCCGCCGTCGGGCTCAGCAGCTGGGCGCTGCCGGCTGCGGCTCTCGCCCTGTACCGGATCGGGGTGCGGCGCCGCATGCTGCTCGACGTCGCGGTGATCCTGCTGGTCGCGGGGACTTCGATCGCGTCGATGAGCGTTGATGCCCGGATCCGGGGAGAGGCCCCGGAGGTCGTGGTGCTCGTCGCGATGGGGGTCATGGTGGTGCTCGCACTGATCCCGCTGCTGCTGGGTCATGTGGTGGGCACCCGCCACGAGCTGCTCGTCTCGCTGCAGGAGCGGGCCGCCTCCGCGGAGCGCGAACGAGGGACCGCCGAGCGGGAGCGCGCCGCCGCAGAGCGGGAGGCTGCCGCACTGGTGCGCGAGCGGGAGGCGGAGACTGCACGGGTGCGCGCCGAGGAACGCGCGGCGCTGGCCCGCGACATGCACGACAGCATCTCCCACCACCTGGCCACGATCGCGATGCACGCCGGCGCCATGGCCTATCGCGAGGATCTCTCGCCGGTGGCGCTGCGCCGCACCGCGGGCACGGTGCGGGATGCCGCGCAGCAGGCGAACCGGGAGCTGCGCACGGTGCTGTCGGGGCTGCGCACCGCCGAGGGCGAGGCGCCGTTGGCCACCGCCCCGACCCTGGCCGGCATCGTCGAGCGCTGCCGGGAGGAGGGGCAGGAGGTGGAGCTGGTCTGGGAGGGTCTGACCGCGGAGGATCTCACCACCCGTGATCGCAGCACCGTGGTGGCCCTGGCCCGGATCCTCGCCGAGGTGACCGTGAACGCCGACAAGCACGCTCCGGGCGCGCCGCTGCAGGTGACCCTCTCCCGGCAGGACGAACAGGTGCGCCTGCGGGCACGGAACCCGCTGCCGTCCGCACCGGCCTCGACCCTGTCGTCGGGGCACGGTCTGCTCGGGGTGCAGGAGCGCGCCCGGCTGCTGGGTGGGGACGCCCGCCACGGCCCGATCGACGGACACTTCGAGGTGGAAGCATGGATGCCATGGTGAACAGTGCAGAGAGCGAGAACCCCACCGAGAGTGCTGCGGTGCGGGTGCTCCTGGTGGACGACGAGGCGCTGATGCGCGCCGGTCTGCGCCTGATGATCGATGGCGCGCACGGCATCGAGGTGATCGGCGAGGCGGCCGACGGGGGTGCGGCTCTCGAGCAGGTCCGCTCCTTGGCCCCCGACGTGGTGCTGATGGACATCCGCATGCCGCGCATGACCGGCCTCGCGGCTCTGCGGGCGCTGCAGGAGGAGGACGACGAGGCGCGGGTGGTCATGCTGACCGCCTTCGACACCGACGACTTCCTGCTCGAGGCCCTGCGCGCCGGCGCCGTATCCTTCCTGCTCAAGGACTCCCCTCCCGAGGAGGTGGTGCAGGCGGTGCTCGATGCCGCCGCCGAGCGCCCACGCTTCTCCCCCGAGGTGCTCTCGCGTCTGGTGCGCCTGGCCTCCACCGGGGCGGCCGGGACCGGGGCCGATCCCGGCGGGACCGTCGAGCCGCCGCCGGCCACCCGTCCCGCTGAAGCTCCCGCGCCGGACGGCATCACCGGGCGTGAATGGGAGGTGGCTCGGCTGGTCGCCGAAGGCCTCGCCAATCAGGAGATCGGCGAGACGCTGTTCATGTCGGTCGCGACGGTGAAGACCCACCTGGGCAGGCTCTATCACAAGCTGCAGGTCACCAATCGGGTGCAGCTGGCGATCCGGGTGCTCGAACTGGGCGGCTGAGGCGCGGGGGCGGGCAGGCCGGGAGCTACCGGGCCTGCGTCAGCGCTGCGCGATCAGCTGCACTTGCGGAAGGTCTTCCCCCCGGGCATGCCATACCGCTTCCCGGTGTATCCACCGGCATCCGAATACGGGATCTCCGGACCGTACGGCACGCAGCTCGATCCTGAAGATCCGCCGGAGGACGACCCCGACGAGCCGCTGGACGACGATCCGCCCGAAGATCCGGAAGAGCCCGATGAGCCGGAGGGGCTGGAGCCTCCGCCCGACGTCGCGCTGCCGGAGGAGCTCTTCGAGCCGGAGGACTGCTGTGCCGGAGCCGCCGGAGCGGAACGCTGCTCGCGCTCCTGTCGTTCCCGCTCTTCCCGCTCCTCCCGCTCCTGGCGCTCCTGTCGTTCCCGCTCCTGGCGCTCCTCTTCCTCCTTGCGCTGCTGCTCCTCGCGCTCCTTGCGCTCGCGTTCGAGGCGCTCCTTCTCGAGCCGTTCCTGCTCGAGCCGCTCCTGCTCCTCGTCGTACTCGATCTTCAGCTCCTCGAGCGTCTCCTGGGCGGACACCGCGCGCTCACGCACCTCGGTCGCATCCCCGCGCTGATCCTCGAGGAAGCTGCCGATGCGCGGGCTCGCCATCACCGCATTGCCGAGTCCCGGCAGTCCCGGTGCCGCGAGCCCGGTGATGAGTGCATCGCTGTCCTCGACGGCGGTCGAGGCAGCGGCGAGCGCGTCGGCGGGATCCCCGTCGACCGTTGCGGGCACGGCGTCGGCCGCGGCGCTCTGCACCTGCACCTGAGCGGGCAGGGTGCACTCGATCTCCGGGGAGTACAGCCCCCTGCCCTCCTCCTGCGCCGAGCGTGCCGCCTCCTCCACCTCGGGCAGGAAGCGGTCATTGGGCGCGAAATACACCGGGACGCCGAGACCGGCGGCCGCGATCTCTGCATTGATCAGCGACTCCGACTCGTAGACCGCGGCCAGGGTGCGGTCGTAGCGGTCCAGCCGCTCTTCGTCGTAGTCGAGATCGATCAGGGTCCCCGCCGGCAGCCGCTCGGTGAGGAACTCTGCGGCCTCCGGTCCGAGGCACTGCACCGGTTCGTCGGGATCCTTCGTCTCAGGGGTGTCGATGTTGAGCAGTCTGATCGTGGTCTCCTCACCGTCGACGAGGGCGATCAGGGTGTCTCCATCGACCACTCGCACCACCTCACCGCGACGATCGTCATCCCCCACCATCGCGCCGAGCGCCACGGAGCCGACGACCAGCGCGGCGAGGACCGCTGCACCCCGAAGAGCCCACCAGCGCATCCCCCGGACCGGACGCAGCGGGGCGCTGCTGTGCATACCCATGACCATCTGTGACGCTCCCCGGCTCGATCTGTTCCACCACTTCTTGAATCATCACCTATCGGCCGGACATCTGCGGCCCGGTCCGGGATCCGGTACCCGATCCACGCTCCGGTCGTGACATCCTGGGCACCGCTCCCGACGAGGAAAGCAGGCAGCACCATGCCCACCGCCCGTGATCTCGCGACCCCGCTGGGTCGTGCCCGGATGCTGTTCGCGATGCTGTCCGCACCGAAGCTGCGAGCGGGGATCGGGCGGATCCTCGCCGGCGAAGGAGCGCCCGAGGCACCGGACGTGCGCGGGCCGCTGTCGCAGCTGGACTGGCTGGGTTCGGACGGTGAGGTCGACGTCGCCGCGCTGCGCGAGACCACCGAGGCGCTCGCCCTGATGCGCTCCGACCAGGCGATCCTCGAGGTGGGCCGGCTCGAGGGCATCCCGATGAAGACCGAGGAGTCCCGGGAGGTCAGCGCCCGGATCGCCCGGATCGTGTTCGAGCGGGTGGGGGCGGAGCGCACGCTCACCGAGGCCGAGCTGAACGCCGCGATCGCGATGTTCGCGAAGGACGTCGCGCTGGTCCGACGGGACTCCGTGGATGCCGGGGTGCTGACTCGGACGGCGGACGGGGCGGCCTACCGCCTCACCGCCGACTGACCGGGATCAGTCGTCGAACATCTTGCCGAACTTGCGGGCGATCCGGCGGATGAACGGAATGACGAACACGAACATCCACCACCCGCTGACACCGAAATCGAAGAATCGCATGATGATGACTCCGAAGACCACCACCGAGAGGATCGGGACGATCCCGCCGATCACCTTGCCGGCGGTGGAACGGCTGCTCGATGATCCCTCGGTGTCCTGACCGGTGAAGCTCGCCATCCAGGAGGGATCCGCGTCACGGCCCCTCGTGGTCGCCTCGTCCCCGGTGACCTTGCCGAAGCGGGGCGCCATCTGCTCCGCCGCCTGCGGATCCCTGCCGCCGGCGAAGTCCGAATCGTTGCGTACGAAGTCCGAGTCGTGCCCCTGAGCGTCGGACTCGAACTCGGAGGACCAGCCGCCGGAGCCATCGGCGCCCTGCGGATCCGCACCGCCGCGGTCCTGACCGCCCAGCCAGGACGGGTCCCCACCCGGCCCGTGTGCGTTATTCCCCCATCGATTCATCATGCCGCCATGATAGGCGCACCGCTGTCGGAGAGCGCCGTGGCCATGGCGCCCGGGGCCCAGGGCACCACCACCTACGAGTACGTGGACGCCGACGGGGTGCGGGCCAGGCGTGGTGGGCGCCGCCCCATAGGCTCTCCCCCATGCCCCTCTCCTTCACGCGCCTCGACCCTTGCGGCGACGACCATGACGCCCTTGTCGAGTTCATGACGCGGAACGAGTTCCCGGCCCATGGGCGCCCGCATCCGCGTGCCGGGGACGTCGAGGCCGCGATCAGCGACGGTGTTTACCGGGACGAGGACAACGACTCGTTCTGGATCGATCACCGCGAGCTCGGGCGCATCGGCTTCCTCCGTCTCGAGGATCTGTGCGACGACGCCCCGCTGTTCGACCTCCGTCTCGACGCCCCGTTCCGGGGTCGGGACCTCGGGGCCGATGCCCTGAACGCGGTGACCGACCACGTGTTCCGCACCATGTCGAACGTCCAGCGCTTCGAGGGCCAGACCCGCGAGGACAACATCGCCATGCGCAGGACCTTCGTGCGCTGCGGCTGGCTCAAGGAAGCGCACTACCGGGAAGGCTGGCCGGTGGACGGCGGCGCGCCGCTGACCTCGGTGGCCTACGGCATCCTCCGGCGCGACTGGGAGACCGGGCGGACCACCCCGCTCGTCTGGGACGACCTGCCCGCCTGAGTTCCTGCAGTGGGCGAACTCGCTCCACCTCGACTCCGAGGCCGGTGAGCCCTTCGCCCCTGACGACAGGGCGCCATCAGCTTCCTCACCTTCGCATGCGACCGGCAGTCTTCCGCGATATGATGTTTTCATCATGCCGCTATCCCAGAGTCAGCGTCCTCTCTACGAGGTCAAGGCCAATCTCTTCAAGGGCCTCGCCCACCCCTATCGCATCCGGATCCTCGAGCTGCTGGCCGATGCCGACGAGGTCTCCGTCGCCGCCCTCCAGGCCGAGACGGAGCTGGAGGCCTCCCACCTCTCCCAGCACCTGTCCGTGCTGCGCCGCCACCACCTGGTGGCCTCCGAGCGCCGGGCGAGCCACGTCTACTACCGCCTGGCCGATCCCCGCATCCGCGAGCTGCTGGCCGTCACCCGCGCCCTGCTGCTGAACATCCTCAGCGAGGACCGCGACCGTCTCGACGCCGCGCAGAGCCTCCCCGCGATCACGGCGGAGAGCCTGTGACCACTCCCTCTGCACCCCACACCTCCCCGTCGGCCTCCCCCACGGTGTCCCAGCGCCTGCGCGCCGCCGTCGTGCGCTCCCGCGACCTGTGGCCGGCGCGCGAGGACTACCGCCTGCTGCCGAAGACCTGGCGGAAGGATCTCCTGGCCGGCGTGACGGTGGGCATCGTCGCGCTCCCGCTCGCGCTCGGCTTCGGCGTCAGCTCCGGGCTGACCGCCGAGCAGGGGCTGATCACCGCGATCGTCGCGGGCCTCCTCGCCGCGATCTTCGGCGGCTCGAACGTACAGGTCTCAGGGCCGACGGGCGCGATGGTCGTAGTGCTGGTCCCCATCGTCGCCAACTATGGCGCAGGCGCGATCGCCGCCGTGACCCTGCTCGCCGGACTGATGGTCATGGCCACCGGACTGCTGCGACTGGGGAAGGTGGTCTCGATCATCCCCTGGCCGGTGATCGAGGGGTTCACCCTCGGCATCGCCTGCATCATCTTCATGCAGCAGGTCCCGCTGATCACCTCCGCGGATCCGGCCGTGCCGGGCGAGCTGAGCTCGAACGCGATGGTGGCGGCGGTGCAGTCGCTGGCGGCGGCGGACCTCGCGCATCTGGCCTGGGCGCTGGGCGCGGTCGCGATCGTGGCGGCCTGCATGGTGCTCGCCCCGCGCATCCACCCCTCGGTCCCCGGTTCGCTGATCGGGATCGCCGTGGTCGCGGTGCTCGCCGCGCTGGTGCCCGGGCCGCTGGCCACGATCGGGGCGATCCCCGCCTCGCTGCCCGCGCCGTCCCTGCCCACCGTCGATCCGGCGCTGCTGGGGGTGCTGCTGCCGGCCGCGGCGACCGTCGCGGCACTGGCCGCGATCGAGTCGCTGCTCTCGGCGCGCGTGGCCGGCTCGATGTCGAACACCGGCGCCTTCGACCCGGACCGCGAGCTGGTGGGCCAGGGCATCGCCTCCGTCGGCGCCTCCCTGTTCGGCGGCATGCCCGCCACCGGCGCGATCGCCCGCACCTCCGTCTCGCTCCGGGCCGGGGCCCGGACGCGCGCAGCCTCGATCGTGCACGCACTGGTGCTGCTGGCAGTGGTCTACGTCGCGGCCGGGCCGGTGGGAGCGATCCCGCTGGCGGCGCTCGCGGGCGTGCTGTTCATGACCGCGATCCGGATGGTGCGGATCACCACGGTGCGCTCGATCATGACCTCGACCCGCTCCGACGCCTGGATCTTCGCCATCACGGCACTGGTGACGGTCTCCTTCGACCTGATCGTCGCGGTGCTGATCGGCGTGGCGCTGGCGGCGGTCGTCGCCCTGCGCGGCGCGGCCCGCACCACCGGGGTGAGCCTCGAGCCGATCCGGGTCGAGCACCCCAGCCCGCTGGACGACTCGATCGTCGCGGTCCGCTTCCAGGGGCCACTGTTCTTCGTCTCGGCCGAGCGGGTGCTCGAGACGGTGATGGGTGTGGGCTCGGTGACGGTGGTGATCCTGCGGCTGTCCCGGCTGGAGCGGGTCGATGCCACGGGCGCCCAGGTGCTCGCCCAGATCGTCCGCGCGCTCGAGCGGCGGGGCATCACCGTGCTGATCAAGGGGGTGCAGGACAGCCACAGCGCCCTGTTCCGCCGGGTCGGGGTGCT
>JAKDNE010000287.1 GCA_030451965.1 Brachybacterium sp.
GCCCGGCAGGTCCTGACCCGCCCTGTCCGGCCACGGGTTACGGTGGCCGCCCGAGATCTTCGGCACGGAGGCGGTCCCGTCATGACACCATCCGCAGCTCGCTCCGGGGCGGACCCCGCCCCCACCCAGCATCTGAACGCGAAGGTCGTCGGCATCTCGATCGCCGCCGCCGTCGGTGGTTTCCTCTTCGGCTTCGACACCTCGGTGATCAACGGCGCCGTGGGCGCCCTGTCCGAGGAGTTCTCCCTCGGGGCCGGACTCACCGGCTTCGCGGTCTCCTCGGCGCTGCTCGGCTGCGCCATCGGCGCCTGGTTCGCCGGCGCCCTCTCCAACCGCTACGGCCGCATCCCGGTGATGGTGATCGCGGCAGCCCTGTTCTTCGTCTCCGCGCTCGGCTCGGGCCTCGCCTTCGGGGTCTGGGACCTCATAGTGTGGCGGGTGGTCGGCGGGCTGGGGGTCGGCGCCGCGAGCGTCATCGCCCCCGCCTATATCGCGGAGGTCGCCCCCGCGAAGTTCCGTGGCCGCCTGGGCTCCTTGCAGCAGCTGGCGATCGTGCTCGGCATCTTCGTCGCGCTGCTGACCAACGCGCTGATCGCGAACACGGCAGGCGGCTCCTCGGAGACCTTCTGGTTCGGGGTCGCCGCCTGGCGCTGGATGTTCATGATCGAGGCGGTGCCCGCCGCGGTCTACGGGATCATGGCCCTGTTCCTGCCGGAGTCCCCGCGCTACCTGATCCGCCGGAATCAGCTCGATCGGGCCTCGAAGGTGCTCTACGACTTCACCGGCGAGCCCGACGTGAACCTGAAGATCGAGCAGATCCGCACGACGCTCGAACGGGAGGACAAGGAGAGCCTGCGCGACCTGCTGGGCGCACGGTTCGGCCTCAAGCCCATCGTCTGGCTGGGCATCCTGCTGTCGCTGTTCCAGCAGCTGGTGGGCATCAACGTCATCTTCTACTACTCGACCACGCTGTGGCAGTCGGTCGGGTTCGACGAATCCCAGGCGCTGCTCACCTCCACGATCACCTCGATCATGAACATCGTCGCGACGATCATCGCGATCGTGCTGGTGGATCGGGTGGGTCGACGGATCATGCTGCTGGTGGGCTCGGCCGGGATGACGATCTCACTGGGGCTGATGGCGCTGGCGTTCTCCTTCGGCGAGGTCACCGCGGGAAGCGATGCCGTCTCGCTGCCCGATCCCTGGTCGACGATCGCGCTGATCGGCGCGAACGCCTTCGTGATGTTCTTCGGAGCCACCTGGGGCCCGCTGGTGTGGGTGCTGCTGGGCGAGATCTTCCCCAACCGGATCCGTGCCTCGGCCCTCGCGGTCGCGGCCGCCGCGCAGTGGGCGGCGAACTGGACCGTCTCGGCCTCCTTCCCCACTCTGTCGAACATCGGGCTCACCTTCGCCTACGGCCTCTACGCCGCCTTCGCGCTGCTGAGCCTGATCTTCGTCTTCCTCTGGGTCCCGGAGACCAAGGACCGCGAGCTGGAGGACATGGACAGCCTCGAGCTGGGGCGGCGCCGCCGGGAGGGGTGAGGACCCGCTCTCGACGGCGCCACCCCGCCGAGGCAGCGGCTCAGCCCTCGAGCGCGGCGCGCGCCGCGTCGGCGATGTGCTCGGCGTCGATCCCGGCCCAGCCGAGCAGCTCCTCGGTGGTGCCGGAGCCCGGCACCCCGTCGACGGCAAGGTGCCGCAGGTGCAGATCGGTGACCGGTTCGGAGGCCAGCGCCGCGAGGACCGCGGCCCCCAGCCCGCCCTCAGCATGATGGTCCTCCGCGACCACCACGCGCCCGCCGGTCGCGGCGACCGCCGCACGGATGCCCGCGCCGTCGAGCGGCTTGATCGAGTAGGCGTCGATCACCCGGGCGCGCACCCCGTCCTCGGCCAGGGCATCCGCGGCGGCGAGCGCCTGGTGCAGGGTCACGCCGGCCCCGATGAGGGTGACGGCGTCGTCCTCGGAGCTGCGCAGTGTCTTGGACCCGCCGACGGGGAAGCTCTCCTCGGACCCGTAGAGGACCGGGTAGGCCCCACGGGTGGTCCGCAGGTAGCTCACACCGGACAGCTCGGCCATCTCCGCCACCAGCGCGGCGGTCGAGGTCGCATCGCTGGGGTACAGGACGGTCGAGCCCTGGGTGGCGGCGAACATCGCGAGGTCCTCGAGGCCCATCTGGGAGGGCCCGTCCGCACCGATCTCCACACCGGCGTGGGAGCCGACGAGACGCAGATCGACCCGGGAGACCGGAGCCATGCGGATGAAGTCGGCGGCGCGGGTGAGGAAGGCCGCGAACGTCGAGACGTAGGCCAGATACCCACGGGCGGAGAGGCCGGTCGCGGCAGCCACCAGCTGCTGCTCGGCGATGAACATCTCGAAGAAGCGCTCCGGGTGCGACTCGACGAAGTCGGCGACGCCGGTGGAGTTCGAGACCTCACCGTCCAGGGCGACCACCCGCGGGTCGACCTCCGCGAGGGCGGTGAGCGCCGGGCCGTAGGCCTTGCGGGTCGCGACCTCCTCGCCGGGCGTGAAGGCGGGCAGCTCGACCTCACCGCGCGGGGAACGCGCGGCCTGCTCGACCGTGGGCGGCATCGGTCCGCGCACCTGCAGGGAGCGCCGGCCGCCGAGGGCGGTGATGGCCTCCTCGGCCTTGTCCTCGGGCATCGGCTTGCCGTGCCAGCCGGATGCATCCTCGACGCCGGGGATGCCCTTGCCCTTGAGGGTGCGGGCAAGGATCACCAGGGGTCGATCCAATTCGCCGTCGGCCTGCGCGAGAGCGTCGTCGATCGCGTCGATGTCGTGGCCGTCGATGACCACGGCCCGAGCTCCGAAGGCCTCGACCCGGGCGGCGTAGGTGTCCATGTCCCAGCCGAGCGCGGTCTCGCCCCGCTGGCCCAGCCGGTTCACGTCCACCATCGTCACCAGGTTCGTCAGCTGGTAGTGCGAGGCGGTGGCGAGGGCTTCCCACATCGAGCCCTCCGCGAGCTCGCTGTCACCGGTGAGGACCCAGACGCGGTACGGGGACTTCTCCAAGTACTTGCCGGCGAGCGCGATGCCGACCCCGTCGGGCAGTCCCTGGCCGAGCGAGCCGGTGGCGACGTCGACCCAGGGCAGCACCGGAGTGGGATGCCCCTCGAGCCGCTGGCCGAAGCGACGATAGCCCTCCATCAGCTCCTGCTCGGAGACCACACCGGCGGCGCGGTACACGGAGTACAGCAGTGGCGAGGCGTGCCCCTTGGAGAAGATCAGGTGGTCGTTGCCGGGCGCGTCGGGCGCGTCCCAGTCGTAGCGCAGGTGGCGCGCCATCAGGGTGGCCAGCAGGTCGGCGGCGGAGAGGCTGGAGGTGGGGTGGCCGGAGCCGGCGCTGGTCGAGGAGCGGATCGAATCGACCCGCAGCTGGGCTGCGAGCTCGGGGACCTGCTCGAGGTCGAGGCCGTCGTGCATGGACGTGGTCATCATGACTCCTTCCGTCACGGATCATGCCTGATCCCTTCACCGTAGGAGTCTGCAGCCGCTGTCGGCAACGATCTGCGACCAGCCGGTCGGGTTCCTCAGAGGTCGAAGACTCGCAGCACCACGGCGTGCTCGCTCCCGGCGGCCTCTCCCCCGGCGCGCAGGATCTCGGGGATGAACTCCTCGGGCAGCGGGTGCCCCTGGACGTGGTCGAGGTAGGCCTGGTGCGCCTGCAGCGACTGGACCGCGGCCAGCACCTGCTCGGCATCGACCCGCTTCGCGTGGGTCGGCTGCGGATGACCGGCCACCAGCAGTGCGCGGGCGCGCCACGGGGCGAGGCCCTCGACCTCGGCGAGCTCCCGGAACACCCAGGGGTTGGCGGCGTCCCGGGCGGCGTCGACCGCGGCCAGTCCCGCCACCCGGTGGTCGGCCTGGTTGAGTCCGCCGTAGGCCTCGACCTCGAAGTTCGCGGTGAGCACCAGGTCGGGGCGCACCTCGCGCACCACCCGGGCGATGTCGCACCGCAGCGCGAGTCCGCCCTCGAGCATCCCATCGGGGTGGTCGAGGTAGCGCAGATGCTCGACGCCGACCCGTGCGCAGGCGGCCAGCTGCTCCTGCTCCCGCAGCGGTCCGACGATCTCCGGCTCCTGCGCCATCCCGGCCTCGCCGCGGGTGAGCAGGAGATAGCACACCGCGATCCCGGCTCCGGGCCCGGCCGCCACGGCGGCCGAGGCCCCGTACTCCATGTCGTCGGGG
>JAKDNE010000288.1 GCA_030451965.1 Brachybacterium sp.
CGTCGGTGAGCGTGATGGTCTCGGAGTCCGGGGCGGTGAGCAGATAGGCCTTCATCGGGGTCACGGTACCCGCGGGTACGGACGTGGACGGACGAGATCCACCCACGGCCCGGCCGATCCTGCAGCGGAGCCGGGCCGATGCCCCTCGCTCACAGCAGCGGCGGCGCCGTCCCGATCGATCCGGTGCGGGCGAAGACCGGGACCAGCTCGATGGCCTCCGGCCCAGCTCCCGCCTCCTTCGCCGCGACCCAGACGGCGAGCGTGTTGGGCCCGTGGTGGTCGAGGAAGCCGGAGGGGATCGTGAACTCGCTCTGAGGGCCGATGTCCCCGATATAGATCCCGGTGTTCCAGCCGTTGACGTACAGCACCGCCTGGCAGGCGTCGCGTCGGTCGTCCTCGAAGCGCGGCGAGCGCAGCGCGAGGCGCCAGGCGATGTCCACGCCGTCGGGCGTGGAGAGCTCGAAGCTCGTGCGGTACCACCGCACCCCGGGTGCGTCGGCCACCAGGGTCGAGGCCTCATCCCAGGCGGTGTCGTCATGGTCGGGCAGATGCCAGCCGTGACGCTCCCCGTGCAGGCCGCCGGTGTTGTACAGCGTGCGCCGGGGGTCGATGTCCGCGGCGCCCTGCACCCGCCAGGTGATCTCCCCGGCGGCGGGCAGCACCGCATCGAACAACCCGCGGTTCTGCTTCGAGAGACCGTTGTCGCTCCAGTCGAGGTTCTGGCCGAGGTTGTGCACCAGCACGCTGAGCACCGTCTCCGCACCCGGGACGGCGACGTTCTCAGGCAGCGTGAAGGTCTGGTCCTTCCCCACGGCGGGCGCCGCGCCGAGGTAGGAGCCGTCGGCCCAGGCCTGCAGGAACGCCGGTGCCTGGCCCTGGGCCGGCTGGCCGGTGCCCCCGTTGCCGCGCAGCACGAGCTGTCGGCTCTTCCCGGCGGTGAAGACGGCGCGGTACCAGATGCTGCCCTCATAGAAGCCGTAGTGGTTGGAGTCGAGCACGACGCCTCCGCGCCCGGGGCCCTGGAAGGTGGTGGACCCCTCCGTGGAGTCGGCGACCGTCCACGCCGAGTCGTCGAAGTCCGCCGCCGCCTCCGGCGCGCCCTCCGCGACCCGGAAGGCCAGATCCGGGACCGTCGGGTCGGCCGGCGCCGACAGCCGGTGCGTGGCGATGCCGTCGGAGACCGGCCGGCTCTTCCCGTTGACGATGACGCGACGGACCCCGTCCGGCACGTCGAGACGCACCTCGGCCCGGTCCGTCGAGCCGAGGACGAGCTCCGCGTCGGCCCGGGAGAAGGCGACGGTGCGAGCCAGCTCCGCGCCCTCGACGACGACGTGCGCATCGGTGCCGCCGGGCATGGCGGTGCCCCGGTTCGCCGGACGACCGCCGAGGAACCAGGTGGTGGTGGCCGCGGTGCGGGAGATCGCGCGCAGCACCAGGCGGCTCGTGCCACCGCTGCCCGCCGAGGTCAGGGGGCGGCCGGCGATCTCGACCTGCACCGGATCGTCGCCGTGGACGAGGTTGATCCGCAGCTGCCCGGTCCCCTCGTCCCAGGTGGTGCTCACGGAGTCGGGGGCGGTGACCTCGGGCTCGGCGGCATAACGCAGCACGATCTCGCCCGGGTCCCCGTCGTGGCCGATCAGGTACTGCAGGTGGCCCTTCCGCCGCGGCAGGGCCGGGCCGAACAGGGCGCTGGTCGAATAGAGCAGACCATGGCCTCCGATCACGGTGTCAGCGACGACGGTCAGCGCATCCCGACCGTGCAGATGCAGGAAGGTGGACTCGTCCTGGGGCACTCGGGCCCAGCCCACCACGCCCTCGGGGATCTCGACGCTCCCGTCCTCGCCGCCGGTGGGGACGTCGAAGCCGTCGAGGGCGATGACAGTGCCCTCCGCTCCCTCGGCGGGCTCACCGAGGGCCTCCACGACAATCGTGTGCTCCCCCGCGCTCAGGCCCTGGACCTGGTAGCTGACGACCTGGGAGGGCTTGTTCTGCTCGGTGTCGACGTGGCTGGTGAAGGTGCCGTGCTCCTGCCCGTCCACGAGGACGCGGGCCCGGCCGTGGTCGGTGCCGGTGGCGGTGATGACGTCGACCGCGGTGCCGGTGAAGGTCCAGCTGGCGGTGGCGCCGGCCGTCTCCGTGCGGGTCAGGGTGGATCCGGACGCGGTGGAGTCCTCGACCTGTGACCAGTCGCCCGCATACGTGATCGCGGGGTCGCGGTCGTCGGCCGTCGGGGCCTGCCCACCGGCCTCCTCGGGGTCCCCAAGCACGAGCGCGGTCGCGAAGCGGGTGTCCGTCTCGTCGTTGGAGTCGGCCAGGCGGAAGGCGAGCAGCCGGGGCCGGCCGTCATCGGTCGCCGAGCCCTCGTCGCCGGTGCTCGCGCGCTGGTAGGCCTGGATCTGGCCACCGTCGACCTCGCGCAGGGCCTGTGGGACGACGGGTGTCATCGATGCGATCTGCGGCAGGGCCTGCTGCAGGTAGCCGAGCTCCTTCTGGACGGCGAGCTTCTCGGTCAGCCCGCGGTCCTCCGTGATCGCCGCACCGTAGTCGTAGCTGGTGAATCCCGAGGACGGGGAGCCGGTGTATCCCCAGTTGGTGCCACCGAAGACCATGTAGTAGTTGAAGGCGGTGACGCCGTTGGCGAGGTTCCGCACCCCCCACTGGCGGGTGAAGGCGGGGTCGGTGAACTCATAGGCCTGGTGGGAGTCGAAGGAGGCACCCCAGGGGGTGAACGCCCCGCCCTGGGACTCGGTGATGAACTGCGGCGTGTCGGGGCTGATCTCACGATAGGTCTGCTCGGACTCGCCGATCCGCGCCCGAGAACCGCCGGCGTTGAATCCCAGCGGGTAGTGGTCGTAGGCGTAGAAGTCGGTGTGGTGCTTCTCGACGTCGGCGAAGCGCCCGCCCAGCCCGTAATCGTTGTGGAACATCGGCACGGTGATGCCGGTGGAGCGCACGTGATCAGCCAGGCCGCGCAGGAACGCGGAGCGGTCCGGGTTCTCGGCGATCAGCTCGTTCTCGACCTGGTACATCAGCACGCTGCCACCGCCATCGGTCACCTGGTGGCGGGCGATGATCTCGTTCACGGCGCTCAGCCAGGCACAGGAGTCCGCGAAGTTCTCCGGGTCCGTCGAGCGCAGCGACGCCTCCCGGTTGGTCATATACGCGGGCAGCCCACCCATCGAGATCTCGGCGTTGACGTAGGGCCCTGGCCGCGCGATGACGTACAGCCCCTCCTCGGCCGCCATGGTCAGCAGCAGGTCGATGTCCCGGATCCCGCTGAAGTCGAAATCGCCGCCCGAGCTGCTCTGGTGCAAACCCCAGAAGAAGTAGAAGGAGACCGCGGTGAATCCGGCGGCCTTCACGATCTGCAGCAGGTCGCGCCACTGGGCCGGTGCAGGCACCCGCCAGGGATGGATCTCGCCCGAGTAGATCAGCAAGCGCTGGTCGTCGACGAAGAAGGAGTGCTCGTCCCAGGTGACGGTGTGCGCGCGGCCGTCGTTGCCGGGGAAGGACGAGGTGCCCTGCAGCAGGTCATCCGTCGCCTCCCGGCCCTGC
The DNA here is from genome assembly GCA_030451965.1 of Brachybacterium sp. Taxonomy (GTDB): domain Bacteria; phylum Actinomycetota; class Actinomycetes; order Actinomycetales; family Dermabacteraceae; genus Brachybacterium. The sequence continues at coordinate 3,556 of JAKDNE010000288.1, forward strand.
GGGGCGGTCGGCCCGAGCGCATCGCCGGGGGCCGCGGCGAGCGCCGCCGGAGCCGCGAGGGCCGCTCCGGCGGTGCAGGCCCCCAGACGCAGGAAGCTCTGACGGCTCAGAGTGGAGGCGGACGGGTCGGACTGCGGCATTCAGGACTCCTCATCGAGCGGGCTGTCGTGACGCCCGACGGTAGCAAATCGGTTCACAGATGCATGCGGCGGTCAGCTATCGGGGCAGGAGATCCGGCACATCATGCTCCCTTCCGCACGGCCGACAGAGCTGGTGCTGCTGCTGGTGGTCGTACTCGCTGTCCTGTACAGCCGCAGCATCCTGAAGGAGGAGCGATGAGTCAGAGAGCCGGTCTCGGTGAGACCCTGATCAAGGCTCATGAGCATCCCCACCCTGCTGGACCACATCGTCATCGCCGGCCCCTCCCTCGAGGAGCTCGTGAACTTGTTCCGTAACCTCACCGGCGTCACCGCCGCGCCCGGCGGGGCCCATCCCGTCGGCACCGCCAATGCGCTGGTCGCCCTCACGGTCGCCGGTCAGCGCCGCCCTCACTACCTCGAGCTGGTGGGCCCCGACCTGAGCGGGAGGGCGAGGAGCTACCGACGATGTTCAGCATCCACCGGCTGA
>JAKDNE010000289.1 GCA_030451965.1 Brachybacterium sp.
GCGATGCTCGGCCAGCCCGTCTCCATGCTGATCCCGCGCGTGGTCGGCTTCAAGCTCACCGGTGAGATCCCCCCGGCCGCGACCGCCACCGACGTGGTGCTCACGATCACCGAGATGCTCCGCGACCACGGTGCGGTGGGCAAGTTCGTCGAGTTCTACGGGGAGGGCGTCACCCAGGTGCCGCTGGCCAACCGTGCGACCATCGGCAACATGAGCCCCGAGTTCGGCTCCACCTGCGCGATCTTCCCGATCGACGAGGTGACGGTCGACTACATGCGACTCACCGGCCGCTCCGAGGAGCAGCTCGCGCTGGTCGAGTCCTACGCCAAGCGCCAGGGACTGTGGCACGACCCGTCGAAGGAGGCCGCGTACTCGGAGTACCTCGAGCTGGACCTGTCCACCGTGGTGCCCTCGATCGCCGGTCCGAAGCGTCCGCAGGACCGCATCGTGCTGACCAAGGCCAAGGAGTCCTTCCGCGAGGTGCTGCCGTCCTACGCGGGCGACCACGAGGCCTCCGCGAACGGCGGGGACGAGGCCGGCACCTTCCCGGCGTCCGATCCGGCGAGCCAGGGCTCGGACAACGACTCCGGCGGGACCGCCCCCGAGCACCAGCACGTCGTCGGCCGCGCTTCGAACCCGATCCAGGTCAAGGGCGAGGACTTCTCGATCGACCACGGCATCGTCTCGATCGCCTCGATCACCTCCTGCACCAACACCTCGAACCCGTCGGTGATGATGGCTGCGGGACTCCTCGCGCAGAACGCGGTGGATCGTGGCCTGGTCTCCAAGCCGTGGGTGAAGACCTCCATGGCACCCGGCTCCCAGGTGGTCACGAACTACTACACCAAGGCGGGCCTCTGGCCCGCTCTGGAGTCGCTCGGCTTCCACCTGGTCGGCTATGGCTGCACCACCTGCATCGGCAACTCCGGTCCGCTGGCTCCGGAGATCTCCGACGCCATCGCCGAGAAGGACCTCTCCGTCACCGCGGTGCTCTCGGGCAACCGCAACTTCGAGGGTCGCATCAACCCCGATGTGAAGATGAACTACCTGGCCTCCCCGCCGCTGGTCATCGCCTACGCGCTCGCGGGCACGATGGACTTCGACTTCGAGAACGATCCGCTGGGCACCGACAAGGACGGCGACGACGTCTACCTGCGCGACATCTGGCCCAACCCCACCGAGGTGGAGAAGGTCATCGCGGAGTCCATCTCCCAGGAGATGTTCACCGAGGACTACAAGGATGTCTTCACGGGCGACGAGCGCTGGCGGAGCCTGGAGACCCCCGAGGGCGCGACCTTCGAGTGGGACACCGAGTCCACCTATGTGCGCAAGCCCCCGTACTTCGAGGGCATGGAGGAGAAGCCGGAGCCCCTCACCGATGTCTCCGGGGCCCGCGTGCTGGTGAAGGTCGGCGACTCGACCACCACCGACCACATCTCGCCCGCCGGTGCGATCAAGCTGGACTCCCCGGCCGGTCGCTACCTGCAGGATCACGGGGTGGCCCGCAAGGACTTCAACTCCTACGGCTCGCGTCGCGGCAACCACGAGATCATGATCCGTGGCACCTTCGCGAACATCCGCATCAGGAACCAGCTGCTCGACGGCGTCGAGGGCGGGTACACCAAGAACTTCCTGACCGGTGAGCAGGAGTTCATCTACGACGCGGCCCAGGCCTACGCCGAGAAGGACATCCCGCTGGTGGTCCTCGCCGGCAAGGAGTACGGCACCGGTTCCTCCCGTGACTGGGCGGCCAAGGGCACCAAGCTCCTCGGCGTCGAGGTCGTCATCGCCGAGAGCTTCGAGCGCATCCACCGCTCGAACCTGATCGGCATGGGCGTGCTGCCCCTGCAGTACCCCGACGGCGAGAGCGCCGAGTCGCTGGGCCTCGACGGCACGGAGACCTTCTCCGTGAGCGGCGTGACCGCGATGAACGAGGGCTCGGTCCCCAAGACCGTCAAGGTCGTCGCCACCAAGGGCGACGCCGCTGACGGCTCCTCGGTGGAGTTCGACGCGGTCGTCCGCATCGACACCCCCGGTGAGGCGGAGTACTTCCGCAACGGCGGCATCCTGCAGTACGTGCTGCGGTCCCTGGTCGCTTCCTGACCGAGGGGACGGGGCCTCGCTCCGTCGCAGACGACGCCCCGGCCCTCTGGGTCGGGGCGTCGTCGCGTCCGGGCCGATCCGGGGGTCTCGCGCCCGTGGGGCAATGCACCGATGCGCGGGGCCTCTGCACGCTGATGCGCATCGCCGCCGCACCCCGTGAACCCCCGGTGAAGATATGCACGGATGTGACCATGCTGTACGTCGATACAGGTCAGAACGACGTAACCTGAGCGTGTTCCGGCCCCGCCCCTGAGGGAGGACCACACGTGTCCACCACTGAGCAGCGTTCTGTCGCACCGTGCCACGACCACGGCGCGGTGATGCCGTCGGCCCCGGTGCCGGCATCGGCCCAGGCCCCGATCACCGCGGATCCGGAGGCGCTGCGGGCTCTGCCGGCCGAGCAGTTGCCCGGGCTCGCCCGCACGCTGCGTCGTCGTCTGGTGGAGATCTGTTCGCGCAGCGGTGGTCATCTGGGCCCCAACCTCGGGGTCGTCGAGCTGACGATCGCGCTGCACCGCGAGTTCTGCTCCCCGGCAGAGCCCATCGTCTTCGACACCGGCCACCAGGCCTACGTGCACAAGATGCTCACCGGCCGCGCCGAGCTGAGCGGGCTGCGGACCGCCGGCGGCGTCGCCGGCTACCCGGACCGCCGTGAGTCCGTCCACGATCTGGTGGAGAACTCCCATGCGTCGGGGTCGATCGCCTGGGCCCATGGCCTGGACCGCGCCCACCGGCTCGCCGGGTCCGAGGGGGCGGCCATCGCGGTCATCGGGGACGGCGCCCTCACCGGCGGAGTCGGGCTGGAGGCCCTGAATCTGCTGGCGGCGGATCGCGGCTCCCGCACCGTCGTGGTGCTCAACGACAACACCCGCTCCTACGCCCCGACCGTCGGCGGCGTCTCCGAGCACCTCGCGGCGCTGCGCGCCGGGCGGATCCGGGCCGGGGACGACATCTTCACCGCCCTCGGGCTCACCTACCTCGGACCGGTCGACGGCCACGACCTCGATGCCCTCGCCGAGGCCATGGCGGCAGCGCGCAGCGCGGCCGAGGATCCCACGAGCACCGGGGTGCTCCTGCACGTCCTGACCCGCAAGGGCGCCGGCTTCGCCCGCGCGGAGGCCGACGCCGTGGACCACTGGCACGCCACCGGTCCCTTCCCCCTCGAGACCGGATCGACATCGAGCGCGTCGGCACCGACCTGGACCTCGAGATCGGGGGCCGCAGTGCTCGCCGCCGCCCGTGCCGATGATCGCGTGATCGCGCTCAGCGCCGCGATGGTCGACCCTGTCGGCCTCACCCCGATGCAGCAGGAGATGCCGGATCGCGTGCTCGACGTCGGCATCGCCGAACAGCTCGCCCTCGACACCGCCGCCGGACTCTCGGCAGGCGGACGCAGACCCGTCGTCTCCCTCTACGCCACCTTCCTGAACCGGGCGCTCGATCAGCTCCTGCTCGACGTCGCCCTGCATCGGGAGGACGTCACGATCACCCTGGACCGGGCGGGCGTCACCGGCGACGACGGCCCCAGCCATCACGGCATCTGGGATCTCGCCCTCGCCACGACGGTGCCCGGGCTCTCGCTGTGGGCGCCGCGGGATGCCGCTCTGCTGGACGCCGCGGTCCCTGCCGCACTGGCGACCGCCGGCCCCTCCCTCGTGCGCTTCCCCAAGGGTGCCTGCCCGCCGGAGCTGCCCGCTCTCGCGCACCTGCCGGCCGGAGAAGTGCTGGCAGGGGACGCGGACGCCCCCGTGGAAATCCTGCTGGTCTCGATCGGAGCCCTCGCGGGACGGGCCGTCGAGGCCGCCTGCGACCTCTCGCGCAGCCATGGCGACCTCAACATCCTGGTGCTGGATCCGGTCCGTGCCCTGCCGCTGGGCGAAGACCTCCTGGGCCTGGCAGACTCGGCCCGCGCGGTCGTCACCCTCGAGGACGGCCTCGCCGAGCGCGGGATCGGGGCGGCGATCGGCACCCGGCTCGCCCGCCGGGCCACCCGCCCCGCCCCCGGCCCGGTGCTGCGGACCCTCGGCGTCGATGCGGAGTTCATCCCGC
>JAKDNE010000290.1 GCA_030451965.1 Brachybacterium sp.
GACCGGCTCGCCGGTGTTCTTGTCCCACACCACCGTGGTCTCGCGCTGGTTGGTGATGCCGACGGCGGCGAGCTGATGGCGGTTGATGTCCGCGCCGGTGAGGGCCTCACCGACCACGGAGCGGGTGTTGCGCCAGATCTCCAGCGCGTCGTGCTCGACCCATCCCGACTTCGGGAGGATCTGCTCGTGCTCCTTCTGGCCGGTGGAGACGATCTGCCCGCCGTGGTCGAAGACGATCGCACGGGTGGACGTCGTGCCCTGGTCGATCGAGAGGATGTACTTCTGCTGGTCGGTCATCTGAACTCCTTCGTAGTGATGAACAGCGTGCGGGGTACGTGACGATGGTCTCAGAAGGCCGCGGCGACGAGCCCGCCGAGGGCGCCGCCGATGAGCGGGCCGGCGATCGGGACCCAGGAGTACCCCCAGTCGCTGCCGCCCTTGTTCGGGATCGGCAGGATGGCGTGGGCGAGGCGGGGGCCGAGGTCACGGGCGGGGTTGATGGCGTAGCCGGTGGGCCCGCCGAGGGAAGCGCCGATCGAGACCACCAGGAGCGAGACCGCCAGCGGCCCGAGCTCATGGGGGGTGCGGCCGAACATGACGATGATGAACACCAGCACGAAGGTCGCGATGATCTCGGTGACCAGGTTCCAGCCGCGGTGGCGGATCTCCGGCCCGGTGGAGAAGGTGCCCAGGATGGTGCCTGCGTCCTTCTCCTGGTCATAGTGGTTCTTGTACGCCAACCAGGCCAGCACGGCACCGATGAAGCCGCCGATCAGCTGGGCGGCGAAGTAGGCCATGGTGTGGCCGAAGGTGACGTCGATGCCGGGGGCGTACTCCGAGGCGCCGTTGGCCAGCAGGCCGATGGTGACCGCCGGGTTGATGTGCGCGCCGGTCTTGTAGGCCGTCCACACGCCGGCGAAGACCGCGAGGCCCCAGCCGAAGTTGATCAGCAGCCAGCCGCCGCCATTGCCCTTGGTCTTGCCGAGGATCACATTGGCGACGACGCCGCCGCCGAGCAGGGTCAGCATCGCCGTGCCGGCGATCTCATACAGGAAGATGGTTGTCATGCGGCCTCCTCATCGAGCGGTCCCGCATCCGTGCGGGACCGGTGGCATCCGGGGATAGGTGCGGACGTCGTCCGCGGTCTTCCCGCAGGCGGATGCCTGCAGGGTGCTGCGACACCCGCCCCGGCCGGATCACGGCCGGGGCGGGCCTTCGATCAGTTCTGCGCGGGCACCTCCGGTGCGCTCGCGATCCGGGCCGCGGCCTCGGAATCCGACGCAGTGGTCTCGCCGGCCAGCCGTGCCTCGATGAAGGCGCGGTAGGTCTCGATCTCGCGCTGCGCGGCAGGGGTGTCCCAGCCGAGCTCCGGCGCGAGCAGCGCGGCGATCTCGTCCGCCGCGGCGACCCCTCGGTCGCGGGTCTCGTAGTCGAGGCGGGTGCGGCGCTCGAGCACGTCGGACAGGTGCCGAGCACCCTCCGCACGCACCGCGTACAGCACCTCGGCGCGCAGGTAGCGCGGTGCATGCTCGAGAGGCGTGGCGAGGTCCGGGTCCTCATCGATGAGGGCGAGCACGTCGCTCAGCAGCGCGCCGTAGCGGTAGAGCAGACGATCCATGCGGATCTCGTCGAAGCCGTACCGTCGGCTGATCTCCTGCTTGTCGCGCACCAGGGCGCGGTAGCCCTGCGCGCCGATCACGGGGATCGAGCGGGTCAGGCTCGGACGGCCGGGCTGGGAGTCCTTGATCGCGAAGTCGACGACGTCCTCCGCCATCACCCGGTAGGTGGTGTACTTGCCCCCGGCGATCGCGGTCAGGCCCGGTTCGATCTCCATCACCGTGTGCTCGCGGGAGACCTTCGTGGAGGACGAGGACCCCCCTGCAGTGTTCTTCCGGACCGGCTGCAGCAGAGGACGCAGCCCGGAGTAGACGCCGATGACGTCCTCGCGGGTGAGGTCGTCCGCGAGCACGGCATTGGCGTGCTCGATCACGTATTCGATGTCCTCGTCGGTCGCACCGACATCTCGCGGGTCCTGGGTCCAGGCGGTGTCGGTGGTGCCGATGACCCAGTACTCGTCCCAGGGGATGATGAACAGGACCGACTTCTCGGTCTGGGTGATGATCCCGGTGTCCGGCACCGCAGGGATCCGCTCGCGGTCGATCGTGATGTGGATGCCCTTGGAGGCGAGCACCTCGAGACCGGCATCCGCTCCGGCCAGCTCCTGCTGATCCTGCGTCCAGACGCCGCCGGCGAGGATCGTCTGGCGGGCATGGACGTCGAACTCCTCGCCGGTCTCCTCGTCGCGCACCCGCGCCCCGATGACGCGCTTGCCCTCATGGAGGTAGTCCACGACGGTGGTGTAGTTCGCGACGGCGGCATCGTGCTCCGCGGCGGAGCGCACCAGCATCATCACGAAGCGGGCATCGTCCACCTGTGCGTCGTAGTACTCCAGCGCGCCGACGGCCTTCTCACCGTCGAGCCCCGGGAAGACCTCGAGCATCTTGTCGTGCAGGAGGTGGCGGTGCATGGGCACGGCCCGCTTGCGCCCCACGGACTGCATCGCGTCGTAGAGCATCACGCCGGAGCCGATGAAGGCGCGATCCACGACCCTCTTGAAGAAGGGGAAGACGAACTTGATGGGCTTGACCAGATGCGGAGCCGTGTGGGTGAGCAGCAGATCGCGCTCGCGCAGCGCCTCGGCGACCAGCGTGAAGTCGAGCATCTGCAGATAGCGCAGTCCGCCGTGCATCAGCTTGGAGGAGCGCGAGGAGGTCCCGGAGGCCCAGTCGTGGGTCTCGACGAGGCCGACGGAGAGACCGCGGGTGCCCGCATCGAAGGCCGCGCCGGCGCCGTTCACACCGCCGCCGACGACGAGTACGTCCAGGGGGTCCTCCGCTGTGGCGGCGCGGAGGCGCGAGAGATGCTCCGCCCGACCCCCGGGGGTGAGTGCAGATCGCTGTTGATCGGACACCTGGCTGCTCCTTCGCATCGTTACCTTCGGCTCGCGTCCTCGTCGTCGGGGGCTCTTCGAAAGGCCCTCATCGACCGGACGTGGTGTTCGCCATACTGGGACGGTCGTGCACCGGAACGCAAGTGCGGTGCACGAACGTGCAAGACTGGTGTCCATGACTCGCGATTCCCGGCTCGAGGAGCTGTATACGGCTGCACGGATGTACTACGGGGACGAGCGGACGATGGAATCCATCGCCGGCGAGCTGCGCGTCTCCCGGTCGACGGTCTCGCGGATGCTGCGGGATGCCCGCGACGCCGAGCTCGTGACGATCTCCCTGCGGCCACCGGAGGCGCAGCGGGTCGAGGAGCTGGCCCGCCGCATCTCCCGGCTGTACGGCGTGCAGGTGCACGTGGTGCCGTCCGCCCCCGGGGACGATCAGCGGGAGCGTCTGCGCTCGGTCACCGAGGCCGGTGGTGCCCTGCTCGACGAGATGCTCGAGCCGGGCACCACGCTCGGCATCGCCTGGGGCACCACGATGGCGGCGCTGCTCGGCACGGTCCGCTCCCGGCCGGTGCCCGGACTGCGGATCGTGCAGCTCAACGGCGCGATCAACACCGAGGGATCGGGACTGACCTATATCGCCACGGTGCTCGCGGGAGCGGCCACCCGGTGGGACGCGACGGTGCACCAGTTCCCGGTGCCGGCCTTCTTCGACTTCCCCGCGACCCGGGAGGCGATGTGGCGCGAGCGCTCGGTGCAGCGGGTGCTGGCCACGCAGCGCGAGGCCACGGTCGCCGTGTTCAGCGTGGGTGCCTTCGACGCCGAGGTCCCCAGCCACGTCTACACCCATAACTATCTGACCCGAGAGGATCTGAGCTCGCTGCGATCCGACGGCGCGGTGGGGGATGTGTGCACGGTGTTCCTGCGGGCCGACGGCACCTACCGCGACATCGCGCTGAACCAGCGCGGCTCCGGCACCGCCCCGGATCGGCTGCTGCGGATCCCGCGGCGGCTGCTGGTGGCCTCGGGCTCCCGCAAGGCGCTCCCCCTGCGGGCCGCGCTGCGGGCCGGAGTCGCGACGGACGTGGTCGTCGACGAGATCACCGCCACGAGCCTGCTCTCACTGCGCTGAGCGGGCGGGCCGCATCGCACCGCACCGCACCGCACCGCACCGCACCGCACCGCACCGCACC
>JAKDNE010000291.1 GCA_030451965.1 Brachybacterium sp.
TACATACACCGACATACAGCGCACCATGGCCCCATGGCGAAATCTTCCTCGCACCCCACGCCCGCCTCGCACCGCATGACTCCCCTCACCGCAGCGAGCCCCGGCACCGCCCGTGAGGCCAACCCCTTCACCCCCGGCTTCGGCCTGACCCCGATGATCCTCGCCGGACGCGAGGTGGCGATCGACGAGTTCACCGCGGCGCTGGCCGGGAACGTCCCCGAGGCACGGGCGATCCTCATCTCCGGCGCCCGCGGCTCCGGCAAGACGGTGCTGCTCACCGAGTTCCGGGAGCTCGCCCTCGAGGCGGGCTGGACCGATCTGCGGATGCACACCTCCTCCACCTCGCTCACCGAAGAGCTGCGCAGCCAGGCCATCGCCCGCCTGCGGGAGATGGACCCGGAGGCCGAGACCTCCCGGCTCACCTCCGCGCGTGCGTTCCACGTCGGCGCCTCCCGGGACATCGTCCAGCGCTATGAGGGGGAGGGAGAGGGGCTCACCACGGTGCTGGACCGCCTCGCCCAGCTCAGCGACGAGGACGGCGGCGGTCTGCTGATCACCCTCGACGAGCTGCAGTCCGTGGACCGCGACCAGCTGCATGCCCTCACCCAGCACGTGCAGGACCTCATCGGCTCCGGGCACGCGGTCGCGTTCATCGCTGCGGGGGTGCGCCCCGGGGTCGATGCCCTGCTGGACCACGAGCGCACCACGTTCCTGCGCCGGGCGCACCGGATCGAGGTGGGCAGCGTCGACGTCGGCACCGCGGCGGAGGCGATCCGCATGACCATCGCCGACACCGCGAGGACGATCACCCCGGAGGCTGCGGTGCTGGCCGGCGAGATCTCGCGGGGCTATCCGTACCTGATCCAGCTCATCGGGTCGAAGGCCTGGCAGAACAGCGGTGATGCCGAGACGATCGAGATCGAGGACGTGCGCGGCGGACGGGACGCCGTGATCGCGGCGATGATCAAGAACGTCCATGGCCCGGCGCTGCGCGGGCTGAGCCCCCGCAAGCGCGAGTACCTCCACGCGATGCTCGAGGACGAGGGGCCCTCCGCCGTCGGCGACATCGCACGCCGGATGGGCATCGACCCACGCAACCAGTCCACCTATCGTGAGCGTCTCATCGAGGAGGAGCTGATCCGCCCGGCCGGGCGGGGCTTCGTCGAGTTCGCCCTGCCCTACCTCGACGACGCGCTGCAGCACGAGGCGCGTGAGGGGGCGGGGGCCGACGTCGAACCTGATCAGGGGCTCCGCAGATCCCACCGCGCGCGACGCAGCCCTCGACGATAGTCGGAGGTGCGGCTCCCGCGGCCCTCGATAGCGTGGAGGGGATGAGCTCACCGATCGCTGCCCCGACGCGCCCCACCCGCACCTACGTCACCGGCCGGGTGACGAAGAGCCTGCGGGCGCTCGCCCTGGTGGTGTCGCTGGCGATCACGACCTGGATCCTGGTGCGCTACCCGTCCCTGCCGGACGTCCTCGCGACGCACTTCGGCGCCGATGGCCAGGCCGACGACCGGGGGCCGAAGTGGTCGATCCTCATCCTCGCCGCCGTGATGCTGCTGCTGTCGCTGGGCCTCGCCGCACTCTCGACGCGCCCGCGGGTCTTCAACTATCCGCTGGAGATCACCGAGGGCAACGCCCAGGCCGTCTACCGCGAAGGAGAGCGGGTGGTGGTCTGGATGGCGCTCGGGGTGCAGGTGGTCTACCTCGGGATCGCCTGGTCGGTGCTGCAGACCGGCGGCGGCGCGGTGCTCGTCCTCGCGCCGCTGGTGCTCCTCGTTGCGGCGATCATCGGGATCATCCGCCAGGTCCGCGCGGCACGCTGAGAGCGCGCCCTCAGACCCTGGCGAGGGCGAGGGCGATGTTGTCCGGGCCGCCGGCGGCGAGCGCCAGCTCCAGGAGCGAGTCGGCGAGGGCCTCGAGGTCCTCCGCCCCGACCGTCAGCGCCCCGGTGAGGGCAGCGGGATCCACCACGGCATGCAGCCCGTCGGTCGCCAGCAGCACCAGATCCCCCGGGGAGAGTCGACGCACCAGCAGATCCGGGGCGGTGGGTGCGCCGGCGGCGAGCGCGCGGTTCAGCACGGCACGATCCGGATGTGCGGCGACCTCCTCGGGGGAGAGCCGGCCCGCCTCGACCAGGGAGCGCAGGCGGGTGTGGTCCTGGGTGACGTGCTCGACCTGCTCCCCGGGCACCAGCACGACACGGGTGTCCCCGAGGTGCGCCACGTGCAGCCGGTCCCCCTCCAGCATCGCTGCGGTGAGGGTGGAGCCGGCATCGCCGTCGGCCGGGACGAGCGTTTCCACTGCTGACCACGCTGTCTCCATCGCGGTGAGGGGCGTGGCCGACGGACCGGTCCCGAGCTCGCACTCGAGTGCCGCCGTGAACGTCGACAGGATCCGGGGCGCGAGATCGACCGTGCTGCCGAAGCCGTCGGCGACGGCGAGCAGCACCTGCCGGCCCGGCAGCTCACGGATCAGCACGGCGTCCTGCTGGGCGGCGCGCTCCAGGCCGAGGTGCAGCGCCGAGGCGGCGCCGTCGGCCTCCAGATCGCAGAGCACGCCGATCCGGGCGAGCCCCATCCCGAGGCCGCGCAGCGCGGCGATGAGCCGGGCCCGCTGCACCTGGTCCGTCCCGTAGGAGCGGTAGCCGGTGAAGGGGTCGACGCGGCGCGGCACCAGCAGCCCCGAGTCGGCGTAGAGGCGCAGCGCCTTGGGGCTCAGTCCGCTCACGGCGGCCAGCTCCCCGATGCTCAGCAGCGTCTCGTCCATGCGATCCTCCGTCGTGCCTCGCCCGGTCTGCCGGGCACCGGGTCCGTCCCGGTGATGACCACGCTCCGGACGGTCCCCGGGGGAGAGTCAAGCCGTGCGCGGGGAAATTCCGTCGACCAGCGAGGATCCCGCGTGATCCACTGACCCCATGCATCTGACGATCCGTCCCCTGGACCCCGCCTCCGAGGCCGAGCTCGACCAGTATCTCGCCCTGGACAGGGCGCTGGACGAGCACACCTACGGCGGCAGTCAGGCGCTGACCCGGGAGCAGCTGCGCGCGCAGCTCGTCGACTCCCCGTACTGGAGCGTGCGGCGCTGGGTGGCCGTCGTCGAGACGATGGAGGGCGGCGAGAGCCTGGTCGGCCGCGCCAGCACGTTCGTGCCGCTGCAGGAGAACCTCGAGACCATCTCCGTCGGCGTCTCCGTGCATCCTGCGTTCCGCGGCCAGGGCATCGCGACCGCGCTGGTCCAGGAGGCGCTGCTCCCCGCGATCCGCGAGTCCGGCCGCACCCTGGTCGAGGGGTACGGCGAGATCCCGGCCGACGGCGACGCCGATTCCCCCGAGCTGCCGGTGAACCGTCTGGCCCGCCGGGTCGGGATCACTCGCAAGAACCTCGCCGTCTGCCGCGCGCTGCCGCTCCCGCTCGAGGAGACGCTGCTGGAGACGCTGCAGGCCGAGGCCGAGGAGAAGCTCGGCGCATACCGCATCGAGCTGTGGGACGGGGAGATCCCCGAGGAGCATCTGAGGCACTACGGACTGCTGCTGCGCCAGCTCGAGCTCGACGAGCCCGATGAGGAGGTCGAGCACGAAGCGGCCGAGTACACGCCGGAGCGGATCCGCGAGAGCGAGCGGCGGATGCGCGAGGCGGGCACGGTACGGATCACCGCGGTCGCCATCGCGGCCGACGGCAGCTTCGTCGGCAACTCCGAGATCCACGTCCACTCCGCTGCGGACAGCACCCTCGGCTGGCAGGAGAACACCCTGGTGATGCCCGAGCATCGCGGGCACCGGCTGGGCCTGGCGCTGAAGGTCGCCACCCACCGCCAGCTGCGCGAGCGGGCCCCGCAGCTGCGCTCCCTGGTCACCTGGAACTCCCACGTGAACCCGTGGATGACCGGGATCAACGAGAAGCTCGGATACCGGACCGTCTACCGGGAGCTGGTGATGCAGGGCCGGCCCTCGCTCTGATTCCCCGACACGCCGTCCCGCCTCCCGTTCCCCGCCGCCTGCCGGACTAGGTTCGGCGGCACGGGAAGGGGCTGTCGATGACCGTGCAGGCGAAGCACCTCAGACGATCGCGGCGAGGGCGACCGCATGAGCAGTTCACCATCGCCATCGCGATCCTCTCGCTGGTGATGGCCGG
>JAKDNE010000292.1 GCA_030451965.1 Brachybacterium sp.
CTGCGACTGCGACTGCGACTGCGACTGCGACTGCGACTGCGACTGCGACTGCGACGATTGTCAGGTTCCGTGCCAGGATCCTGCAACACTCGGTTCAGAACCTGACAATCCCCGAGCTCGGCCCCGAAGGCGTCCGCCCACAGAAACCCGGGACCTGCATCGCGCCGGGCTCGGCACGAGGCAAGAGTGCTCAGCGACGCTTCTCGAACCGCTCCCAGGCGGATTGCCTGGTCATGCCGAGCGCGGCACCGATCCGCGCCCAGCTGACGCCCCGCTCCCGGAGCCGGCCGACCCATTCGGCGAGGTGATCCTCGACGCCATCACGGGCGTCGGCGATATCGACGATCCTCCGCAGCAGAGTCGCGTCATCGACCTTCTGCCACTGCGGCTCGAGCCGCCGGGGATCCTCCCCTCCGGTCACACCCTCGACATCGAACCGCTCGACGGCCTGTTGCGCACAGCCCTGGCAGATCGTCGCCAGGGGGCTGTGAAGCAATGGGCCCACAGTCGCTCGCGGCAGCAGGCAGTGGCTGCACATGTCGTCGGATCTCACCCCGCCATTCTCGCGCATCATCGGGCCACGGGCTTGCGCGCGTCAGGCATTCCCTGACATCGTGTCAGGCGTGGCCTTACCTCCATCGAGCTCGCCGTCCGTCCGCTGGTTCACATTCACCACCTTCGCCGAGGCACTCGGGGACCAGATGGCGCGCACCCTCGCGCCGATCCTCGCGGTGAGCCTCCTGGGCGCGGGGACCGCAGCCGTCGGCCTCCTCCACTCCCTCGGCCTGGGAATGTTCCTCCTGCTCAGCATCCCGCTGGGCCTCCTCGGCGACCGACTCTCCCTACCCACAGCGATGATGGCCACCAGCACCGTGCTGCGGATGACGGTCATCGCCTGCGGGGTGCTGATCTGGGCGCTCGGCGGGCTCGAGGGAACCACCGGGATCGGGATCCTGCTCGGCATCATGCTCGTCATCGGCATCGCGGACGTCGTCTACACCACGGGACGGAGCATTCTCGTCCCCCGTCTGGTGCCGGCCGATCAGATCCGTCCGACGATGGGCAGGGTCCAGACCGCAGCGCAGATCGGGACGGTCCTGGCCCCGGTGGCGCTGACCGCGCTGCTGGCACTCGCCGCGCCGCCGCTCGCCTGGGTCGGGGCGGCCCTCGCCTATCTGGCATCAGCCCTCACCCAGGGCCGCCTGCGAGAACACGACCGCGCTGCGGGCCCCACCTCTGCATCCCGCTACGCGAGAAGGCCCAGTCGCTTTCGGGATGGCATCTGCCACCTCCTCGCCGAGCCCACGCTGCGCCGGGTCACAGCCTCGAGCGCGCTGTACAACGCGGCAGTGATGGCCGCGAACACGCTGCTGCCGGTCATCGCCCTGACCGAGCTGCACTTGTCACCAGCCGTGTTCACCGGGATCGGGAGTCTCGGTGCCGTTGCAGGAATCATCGGTGCTGCCGCGGCCTCGCGCATCACCGCGCGATACGGATTGCGCGCCGTGCGCATCTCCGCCGCGCTCACGACGGGTACCGGCGTACTCCTCATCCTGCTCATGACCACCGACAGTGCTCCCCTCCCCGGCCCGGTGGCGATCTGGATCGGCATCTTCTACGCTCTGTCCGGGCTCTGCACCTCGGTCTCCGCGGTCGCCGGGGCGGACCTCATCGCCCGCCTCTGCCCGCCCGAGATGCTCGGCGCCGTCGCGGGCGCCCAGCGCACGGCGACGATGGGCATCATGCCCGTGAGCGCGCTGCTCATAGGGCTCCTCGGAACGCTGCTCGGCACCACGATCGCGACCTCAGTGTGGCTCGTACTGGCTCTCGCCGCGGCGATCCCGTGCTTCCGGCTGCAGGAGAAGTGACGCACGCAGGTCGCGCCGTCAGTGCGCGGCCGTCACTCCCACTCGATGGTGCCGGGGGGCTTGCTGGTGATGTCGAGGGTGACGCGGTTGATCTCGCTGACCTCGTTGGTGATGCGGGTGGAGATCCTCGAGAGCACGTCGTAGGGGACCTTGGCCCAGTCGGCGGTCATCGCGTCATCGCTGGTGACGGGCCGCAGCACCACGGGGTGGCCGTAGGTGCGGCCGTCGCCCTGCACGCCCACGGAGCGCACGTCCGCCAGCAGCACCACGGGGCACTGCCAGATGGTGCGATCCAGGCCCGCAGCGGTGAGCTCGGCGCGGGCGATCGCGTCGGCGGCGCGCAGGATGTCCAGACGTTCCTCGGTGACCTCGCCGATGATGCGGATGCCGAGGCCGGGCCCGGGGAAGGGCTGGCGCCAGACGATCTCGTCGGGCAGGCCGAGCTCTGAGCCGACGGCGCGCACCTCGTCCTTGAACAGGGCGCGCAGCGGCTCGACCAGCTCGAAGGAGAGGTCCTCGGGCAGGCCGCCCACGTTGTGGTGGCTCTTGATGTTGGCCGCGCCGTCGCCGCCGCCGGATTCGACGACGTCCGGGTACAGGGTGCCCTGGACCAGGAAGGTCTTCTGCGCGGAGGACGCGGTGTGCGCCGTCGCCCCCTCGCCCTCGACGACGCCCTGCTCGCGCAGGATGTCCGCCTGGGCCTGCTCGAAGGTGCGGATGAACTCGCGGCCGATGATCTTGCGCTTGGTCTCGGGGTCGGTGACCCCGGCGAGTGCGGTGAGGAACTGCTGCTCGGCGTCGACCATGACCAGCTTCGCGCCACCGGTGGACGCCCCGAAGGCCTGTTCGATCTGTGCGGACTCGTCCTGGCGCATCAGGCCGTGGTTCACGTACACGCAGGTGAGGCGGTCCCCGATGGCGCGCTGCACGAGCGCGGCGGCGACGGCGGAGTCCACCCCGCCGGAGAGACCGCAGATCGCGGAGCCCTCGCCCACCTGGGCCCGGATCCGCTCGAGCTGCTCCTCGATGACACCGCCGGTCGTCCAGGTCGACTCGATTCCGGCGCCGCGATGGAGAAAGTTCTCGAGCACCTCCTGGCCGCGATCGGAGTGACCCACCTCGGGGTGCCACTGCACGCCGTAGAGCTGCTTCTCGGTGTTCTCGAAGGCGGCGACGGGGCTGCCGGAGGAGGTGGCGACGACCTCGAAGCCCTCCGGCGCCGCGGTCACGGAATCGCCGTGGCTCATCCATACGTTCTGGTCGACATCCTGGTCGCTCAGCAGCCGCGAGGAACCGTCGATGCTCTCCAGACGGGTCGCGCCGTACTCCCGCACCCCCGTCGGCGCAACGGTGCCGTCCAGCGCCGCGGCCATGGACTGGAAGCCGTAGCAGAGCCCGAGCACCGGCACGCCGGCCTCGAGCAGTGCCGGATCCAGGCGCGGGGCGCCCTCGGCGTAGACGGAGCTGGGGCCGCCGGAGAGGATGATCGCGCGGGGCCGCTTGGCGAGGATCTGCTCGGTCGTCATCGAGTGCGGGACGACCTCGGAGTAGACCCGGGCCTCTCGGACCCGCCGGGCGATGAGCTGTGCGTACTGGGCGCCGAAGTCGACGACGAGGACGGGGCGCTGGTCGGTGTCGTTCACCCGGCCGAGTCTACGTGGGAGCACCCCTCCAGGGCGCCGGAGTCCGTGCCCTGCGCGCGCAATCCTCGTCACGCTCGCGGCCGGCGGCGCTCCCTGCAGCCGGCGGGGCCGCGCTGGCGGGCCACCGTCGCGCGGGGTTCAGCGGTGCCCGGAGCTCAGGCGCGGGCCTCGTCCTGCAGGGTGGGCCGACGGGCGAGGTCGGACTCGACCTGCTGGTGGGTCCAGCGCTCACCGAAGAACGACAGCACCGGGATCACGCCGAAGAGCATCAGCAGCAGCATCCGCGGCAGACCCCAGCGCATCTTCATCCACAGGTCGAAGCCGAGGATCACGTAGATCATGAAGATCAGCCCATGGATCGGGGACCAGACGGACGAGACCTGGTCCCAGAACGGGGAGATCGAGGAGAACCAGGTGTCACCACCGAAGACGACATAGCGCATCGTCATGATCGCCACCAGCACCAGCAGGGCGATGCCCTCCACGATGGAGGCCACGCGGAAACGGGCGAAGGAGGTCCTGGCGGCGACTTCGTCGAGGGGGCGGGGAGCAGGCACGGGTCACACGTCCTTGTCAGAGGGAGGGCCGGTCGTCATCTCGACGGCCG
>JAKDNE010000016.1 GCA_030451965.1 Brachybacterium sp.
CATAAGCTTCGGCAGTGATGCCCATGAACCTGAGGCAATTGCCTCCCATTTCCCGGAAGCAGTAGCCATGGTCGAGCAGTTTGGATTCAAGCCCGGCCGCTCTCGTGAAGCTTTCTGGTCACGAACGCACACACGTGGTGTTTCTTGAGCTAAACCAAACGAGCATGAGCTCCAGTTGGGGTCCGGGTTACGCCGCGGGACCTGGGCTCCGCCGACCGCTCCCACTACAGTGCATCGTCGAGTGCTGGATAGGAGGCGTCTCCAGGGGTCATGTGGAGACGCCTTGTGAAGTTCAGCGATAGTGTGTCGGGTATGCCGTATGCAGTGAGAGGTGACGGAACCACATGTGAAGAGAGAGGTCTCGGCGTCGTTCACACTTGGGGTACTGGACCTGAAATTGTGCTCCTCAGCAACCCCCTGGCTAATCCTGTGCAATGGTCTTCCAGCATGCGCGAAGAACTCTTAATGGGAGGCTACCGTGTCACCACGTTCGAACACCGATCATCGGGAGACTGGGAATCTGTGGTCGAATGCGTCTCGGAATTTCTTGCTGACAGGCGAGATCCCGTTGCGTTAGTGGGCTGGTCGCAAGGTGCGGCGATTGCTCAAGAGGTTGCTCTCATTGCGGAGGACAGGGTCCGTGCGGCGGTACTGATCGCGACATATGGCCGTCAGAACGCCATTGACCGTGTCTTGCAACACGCATGGGCAGCATTGCCTGACAAGGACGACGACCCATTACGATTGGCCTTGAGCTTCCTCTCTTCGTTCCCTCCCGATCGACTTGCCGACGATCAGTTTGTCGAACGCATGGTTGATCTACAGTCAGATTGGGCCGGGCAGCCAGATCCTGACGCACGAAGACGAGCCGCCTCGTTCATCTCGTCGTACCAGGATCGTCTGCCTGCCTTGGCGAGTATCCGTGTTCCGTGTCTCGTCATGGGATTCGAGCGGGACACTGACACCTTCGTTTCCAGGGCGCAAGAAGTGGCCCAGGCGATTCCAGGGTCCGAATACATTGAACTACCCTACTTGGGGCATGCTGCTCCCATAAGCGATCCTTCCGAAGTGTGGCCTGTCGTGACCGACTTCCTCAAAAGAACCTTTCCTCCGACGAAGGGATGAACGCGTCGTTCTAACAAAGATAAGTCCCAACTTGCACAGCTCATTACTGAGAATGCCCCGCGTACAGACTAAGCATGCGTGTTGTGCGCAAAGTAGGACGGATCTCCACAACCACACCGTTTAATCGACCGCGATCGCCGCATGACGGGTCGCGGGGCATAGTCCCGGGCGGCGTGGGTGCGCGCAGCCATCGAGGCTGCCCTGCACCAGGAACCCAGGCAGTCGGATCACTGACTGCCATTCAGGCGGCGTCGCGCCACCCGGCCCACACGTCCGGGGGCGCTTCGTTCTGGTCGGTCGCGCCTTCGTCGCCGAGGAGGCCGCCGGAGGCGTCTCCGGCCCGGCGTTGACGGGCCACGTCCTCGGACACCGGGGTCAGCAACAGCACCTGCTGATCGGCGTCGCTGATCTGCCGTTGCACCTCCCACCGGGGCAATGCCGCCCGAGCGTGAGTGACAATCTGCTCGGTGGTCCGGGTGGCCGCCTGGCCCGGGATGACAACGGTCATGGCATCCCCGCGCGCCTCTGGCCGTAGCACTTCCGGCTTGACACCGATTACGCCCGCGATCTGTGCGCGCAGGGTCAACCAACGTGTCTGCTCGGGGCCGAGGATGCGGATGGCGGCGATCCCGAGCGTGAGCCCCGCAACCAGGGCCCAGGCCCAGGTGACGAGAGTCAATCCCTGAATGATCCCGACATCCCCGCCGACCCCAGAACGGTCCCAGAGAACGTCCTGCTCGATGGCGATGACGATGAGCACGCCGAGGCTGATGCCCACGGGAAGGCGGTGCCGCCAGAGGAAGCATGCCCACCCGCGCACACCGGGGCCCAGACCGCGCATCGCGGCGATACGGCGGCCCACCAGAAGCGCGGCGAGGGCCGCTCCGCCCTGGGTGAGCAGGGGCACCGGGGCCCACCACATGACCAGGGGCGGGATGGTCATCCACCAGGCAATGCCGCACCACTGGATGACGACGTCCATGGGTCGCTCGGCCAGTTCCTCGCGGTCACCGGCAGGCTCGACCTGGCTGGGCCGGTCGTGCCAGATCGGGGCCAGCGGAATGCCGATGGTGAGCCAAAACCCAAGGTAGGCCAACTTGGGCAGGACGCGGACGAGGAATCGCAGCATCATGAGCTTTTTCATGACCGGCCCTTTCGTGCAGCGACGTGACTGCGCAGGATGCGCAGCACCCGGCGATCGGGGACGAGAATGTGGGCGGCGGGGATCGATCCCCGGGCGATAGCGGTGCGCAGCGATGCTTCGGTGATCCCGAGTTCGGCGGCCGCCTCGGGGATCGACATCGATGCGGTACGAATCAGGGTCTCGCCGCGCGTGAGCAGCCCGCGTTCGTCATGCAGCATCCCAGTCCACTCCTTCCGTATCGTCGGCAGGGGCCGCGCCACCGGGCTCGGGCACTCCCAGCCGTCGCAGTGCTGCGATCCACTCATGTTCTGGAGCGAAGACGCCTTGGAAAGCAGCGGTGCTGCTGTCGGTCTCGACGATGCCGCGCCCCGGCGAGGGCTGGCTATAAAGGTCGGGAGCGCTGTCGTCGTCGACCGCAGCCTGCCCATGGGCCACGAGGTACGCCGTTTCCGCCGCCTGCGGCCGCATGAGCGCCTGCCCGATCTGGGTGGTGGAGGCCCGGCCCATCAGCACGCGAAACGGCAAATTGGCGCGCAGCACGCCGCCGCCCGCCGGAGCCATCAGGGCCGCCTCGAACGTCTGCGTAGCAAAAACCAGATGAATGCCCACCGCGCGCAGCTCGGCGGAGATCCGACGGATGGCGTCACCGCCGAGAGCCACGTCCATCTGCTCCTGTGCGTTCGCGATGGCGACGGGGTGATCTTTGGGCAGACCTTTGAGCGGCGGCGGAGCGGCCAGCAGGGCCGCGGCCTCGTCGATGAGCAGAAGCATCGGCCGGATGCCGAGTTCCGTCTGCTGCGACCGGTCGAGGTCCGCGAGCTTCTTGTAGCCGTGCGCCCGCAATGTGGCCATCCGCTGATCCTTGAGGCTGTAGACGTGCTGGATCACCGTCGAGGCTGCGTGCTTGGTGTCGCACCCCCAGAGCCCGTCACCGACGAACGGCCGCAGTTCGTCGAAGTCGGCGCCGGTCTTCGAGACCTCGCAGATCGCGAGGTCGAAACCGCGCGCGAGTGCGGCGGATGCGATGGCATACAGAGTAATCGTCTTGCCGCTGCCGGTCAGCCCGGCGATCAGAGCATGTGGGGCACGGGTGAGATCCCAGGCCACGGTCCGCCCCCGCCCGTCCACGCCGAACGGCAGCTGCCACTGATCGTCACCACGCAGCCAGTCGGCGGGATCGACGCGCATGCCCGTGGGCAGTTCGACCCGCTCCCCGGCGTGCAGCTCGACGACTCCGCGTCCCGGGTCCACGCTCACCGTCCACCCCTCGTGACCGATAACCCGCCGAGCGACGTCGACCCAGACGCCGCGCTGCCGGTCGGTGTCGCCGGTGATCGGAGGGTGGGCGGTGACCGCGATGTGCTGCCCGTCGTTGGAGCACCCGAGGAGAATCTCGTGCGGCTCACAGCGCAGTGCCCGGGCAATCAGGTCGCGGATGCGCAGGTGCTGCGCCGTCGGGCGCATGGCAATCCACCGATGCGCGCCGTCGTCGACGGCCGCCAGGGCGAGGCCCTGCGCGCGCAGCAGCTGACGGACCTCGGCGACGACCTGCGGGGTCGGACGGGTGACCGCCGGTCCCCAGGGGATGACGGTGCGCCCGGGCATGGTGCCCGCGACCTCGACGGTGCGCGCGGAGATGTCGATGTGGACTGGCACCTGGCCGTCGCGGGTCAGGCGGCGGCGGATCGCCGCGCGATCGGCCGAGTCCGTCGGGTCGGCGTCCGGCGGGAGCGGAAGCACCTGTGTCATGCCGCGCCCTCCATCCGAGCGTAGGCCGGGCAGCAGACGGGTAGTACTGTGTCGCCCGAGACGATGACCGCGAGGTCGCCCATATCTGGTCGTGCGGGCTCTACCCAGAGGAGCGCGCCCTCCGCGTCCCTGACGCAGCTGTAGGTGAGCCCACGACTCGTCAGGAGGCGGGGTGCTGTCGGTGTAGCCATGAGCAGACGCGCAGCTTGAGGGATCGTCGGAGACGGCCGACCCGTTAGTGACAGTGGGTTGCTGACGGCGAGCCATCGTACCCTCGGCGGCATCGGAGCCGGGGTGACGTCGACGTCGTCAGTGATGACTAGCGTCTCCTGGTCCCCCGGAACGGCGTCGAGCACGCCCGCGATATCCACGGGGCCATCGACGACGAGCGCGCCCTCCCGCGCCCGCGTCTCGCTCGTGATGAGGCTCGTCCGCAGTCCGGCTGCGACGGCCTCGGCGTGGAGGGCCTGTGCGAGACGAGTACGACCGGTGTGGCGTGGGCCGTCGACTTGGATCACGGCCTCCGCGACATCACCACCCCAGGTGATGGTCCGTCCGGTCTCAGCATGGAATCCGAGCGTAAGTGGGGTTGTCATGCTGCCTCCTGGTGCTGAGCCGCGCGCCGAGACACGCGCGACTTACTGATGCGGATCTGAAGTTCGTCCGTGAGCCGATCGGCGACCGCCTGGCGGCTCAGGCCCTCGGCGAGCAGCCGGTCGATTGCCTCATTGACCTCGTCGATCCGGTCGCCGGGGACTGCCGATGTCGGGGCGGATCGCCGTGGGTTCGGGGTGGATCGTGGGTCCGGCACCGCTTGGATCGCGGGCCGCAGTGCGGGCTCAGGACGCGGTTCGCGGCCCGTCTCGATCGCCTGATCCACGCCACCGGTGTACTGAATCGGCTCAGCGGACTGCGGGACCGGCCCCGGATGTGCGCTCAGTGGCAGTGAGAAAACGACGCGGCACAGCACCTCTGTGAGGCCGAGCACCATCACCGGCAGGAGGGCTCCGAGAGCTGCTCCGGTATGGGGGCGACTAGCTGGTACGGGAAAATCGAGGACGTGAACGACGTTGACGGTAGAAGAGAGAAGAGTGAAGAAGCTGAGAAAGAGACCGCTCAGAATCCGGCTCTCGCCACGTCTGGCTTGCACGAGCATCGCCACCGCCAGGCCCACCAGGGCTCCGTCCACGGCCACGGGGTACGCCGGTGCCAACACCCCCGCTCTCAGGCGGTCCGCCGCGACCTGCGTGTGCGCCTGAAAGCTCAGTGTCATCGCGGCTGCCGCCGTCACCGTCAGCAATCCGGCCAGAGTCCACGCTACTGGTTTAGCGTCTGCGTCGAGGCGTCCGCGCCGTCGTGTTTCTATCGTCTCGTTCGTCATCGTTCGGGTTCCCCCGGGTTTCCGCTTTCACAACCTGCCGGGCACTCCGGACCAAAAGTTGTGCACTTATGTTACTCTAGAGGCGGCTCAGCCGCCTCTATTATACTAATACTAGCATTACACCGTCGTTCCCACCGGTAATTGCGCTTCCCTCAGGAGCCTCACGTGCCTCAAACCGCCGAAGACCTCCGCCGCCTAGCTTTCTCCGCGGCTGCGACCTATCGTCTCCGCTACCCGTCTGCCGACGCCGCGACCGTCGCAGAGGCTCTGCGTATCCAGCTGCCCGGCCTGCGTCATCGCCCTAACCTCGTCGTCGCCGCAGCGTCCCGTCCCGCTCCAGATCCACAGTCTGTCGCTGTCACCGCACTCACCCGGCTGCGGAGCCATCTCCTCGCGACCACCCCCGACGCCCGGGAACTGCAACGCCTTGCGGCTGTCGTAGTACAACATTTCCGAGCCGCCACAGAAGGCGAGCCTGGTGGAAGCATCGCCTACTCTTCGGTGCTCGTCAGCCAGTCCCGGTGCGCCTGGTGGTGGGGCGTCACCCCGGCGTACGCGGGACGCCTGTTGAACCGCTACCTCAGCTCCGGCACACTTCGGCTCGTAGGCTGGTCCGGGCGCACCCGGCGTGTGGCTCTGGCTGTCGGTTCACCCGCTCGGACCGATGCCAGCGCCGTGTGGCTCGACCCGGCGCACCCGGTGTGGTCCTCCGTCGAGGCTGCTTATGCGGACCGTGCCGCACAAGCGGCGTGGGCCGAGGCAGTGATCCACGACGACCTGGGTACTGAACTGCGGTTCGACCACCGAGCCAAGCAAGAAGCAGAGAATGCCTACCACACCCGAGCCGCGCGTTCGCAGGTTTCGATTCTCGCCTACCAGGCTGACAAGGATGCCGACACACGTGTGCACCGAATCGTTTCAGGAATGCCACGGCGAGGGGCCGCTCATCACAAGCTCGATGGTTGGCTGCGGGCCGCACTTTCCCGAGCCACCGGGTCCGGCATCACCGAAGCCGACCGCGACCGTCTGATCGCTGCAATCATGGCCCGGGGCCACTCCGAGACGGTC
Organism: Brachybacterium sp.; assembly: GCA_030451965.1. Taxonomy (GTDB): domain Bacteria; phylum Actinomycetota; class Actinomycetes; order Actinomycetales; family Dermabacteraceae; genus Brachybacterium. The sequence continues at coordinate 6,468 of JAKDNE010000016.1, forward strand.
GCTGCCGGAGTTGCGAAGAAGGTGCTTGCCGCCGCAGGACGGTGCTGACAGCCGGTACAAATCGGAGCCGAAATTCTCGACGGCCTGCACATCAGCAAATGCGAGCGGGTTCCTCGAGGGGTTGCAAGCCGTCCCACGAAGTCGACGATCGCCAGTGATTGCCGTACGTGTCCGTAAAGATGAGTGCTGCGCCCCCGGTCAACTCGCCAAAAACCACTTCGGTCCTCGTTACGAAGTACATATCTTGCAACGGCTTCCCCGGTGGGATGGTCCCGTAAACGACTTGCATCGGACGATCGTCGTCATCAGTGGCTAGTTCCAGCACAGCGCCCATAATCGGGTACGGACCCGAATTCAGCACCTCGATATCGACGGGGATCCTTCCCCGTTTGCCCCGAGGCGGGCGTCCATTGCGGTGCGGCTTCCAAGACGCTTTCACGCTGACGGCTCGAGCCATGGCCTCCCGATTCTTCTCCTCCTCCGCGCGCGCCTGTTCTCTCGCACGTCGCGAGTCCCTGAGGTTGCTTTGTAATTGGACGAACGCGAGAACAAACCCAATAGCCGTCACGGATACCAATACCCAGTCAGCGATAGAACCCCAGCACTCCATCAGCCAAGCATATCGACACCCACCCAAGATGCCGAAGTGCTCAAGCGCCTTAAGCTGCGTCGCGCCAGCCGTCCCAGTCGGTGTCCGGCCAATCGTGGTCCTCGTCGAGGCCCCCGAGGAGTCCGGCGGTCTGCTGCGCCGCCGCACGTTGTTCTTCGTCCGTAACTGTGACCGGGCGGACCGTGACCGTCAGCCCGCTGACCGCCTCGACGACCCATTCGGCCTGGGCAAGTGCCAGGCGGGCGTCGACCCCCTGCTGCGTCAGCGGCTGCGTCATCGTGGTGCGCACTGGGCCCACGTCGACGCGCAGCCGGTCCCCCTGCGAAGTCACTGTTATCGCCGTAGCATCCGGAGCACCCACGGCGGCGGCGACCAGCGTGCGCACATCATCGTGGACTGCGATTGCGGCCACATGCTCCCGCACGCTGCGCCCGGTCAGCAGCACGGCAACCCCGATAGCGATGAGCACACCGGCGGAGGCGACGAGCCCGGGCAACCCGGCCTGCAGCCACGGCGACACCGGCGTCGGCAGAGCGGTCCACGCGAGGCTCGGCACTCCTGTCCACACCCACGCGCAGAGTGCGGCGACCGCAGTCAGCACGAGCACCGGACGCCACCCGCGGGCCGCCGCGCCCATCGTCATTGGCGCACCCCGTGTGGCCGCACGGCGACGGGTATGGACGAGCAACAACCAGGGTGCGAGCGCCACCGCGATCCACGGGTAAACGATGGCCGCGATGGTCACAGCGAGCGCCACAACTCCCAGGTGTGTTCGGGCCGCGCCTTCCTCGATCCGTGCGCGGTCGACGGCGGCCTGCGATGGCATGTGCTGTGCCGTCTCGGCGGCATGGGCGCGGCGGATGCGCACGCGCTCTGGGGCGTCGTAGATCCAGCCTCCAACGACGGCGACGGGCCACGCGATCCGCGGGGCACGGGCCTGCGTGCCGACGGGCTGCTCGCTCATGCTGCCTCCTCGGCCGCTAGCTGCCCGGCCTGGGCGTGGGTGACTACCAGGGCATGGAACGATCCGGCCTCGGCCAGAGTCATCTGTGCTTCTTCCCACGCCGTGATCATCGCCCGGGCACAGGACTGGTAGCTTCTAGTCGTCGGGAGGCCGCGGGCCGCATAGAGCCGCCGTGCATACGCATCAGTGATGTGGCGGGGCCGATGGTATGAATACATCATCACTACGTCGGCGCTTTCGGGCCCGACCAACGGCAGGCGGCGCAGCGACCGGTACAACTCGTCGTCATCGAGCTGCGCGGCTGTGTCACCGTGATCGCGTAGCCACGCGGCGGACGCTACCAGCGCCGGAGCTTTCTTGCGCACCAGCCCAGATGGACGAATGAAAGCGGCCACCTGGTCGGGGTCCGCGGCTGCCAGAGCATCGGCGTCGAGGAGCCCGGCCTCACCGAGGGCTGTCAGCGACAGCTCCACGCGAGAAAACCGATTCTGCTGCACGAGGATTGCCCCGGCGAGCTGTTGGATACGCCCGGCGGGCATCGGCCACCACTCCCGCCCATCGAGATCGCCGTGTCGGTCGCGCAACTCATCGTAGAGCGCCCTAATGTCAATCGTCATCGTCCTCGACTTTCGTCCACCGTTGCACGGTCTGGGTGGAGATCGACGCGGCCTTGGCAATCGCCCGGACCGTAAGCCCCGCGGCCGAGCATCCCGGACGGCCGAGATGAGTTTGGCCCGCGAACGGGCCTGTGCACGTGCCGCGGCCCGGAGGCGTCCGATCTCCGATGGCATGCCTCCATCGTATCCGTTTCACCACACAAAAGACCGAGAGAGTTGTGGTGATACTGACACATTGAGCCGCGGCGTCTACGCCTGCTCGGCGGCCTTCGGCACGATCTGATGCGGCGCAACGGTAAGAACCATAGCTGGCAATCAGGTCGCGATCTGGACCATCAGCCAGGTCAGAAGAGCAGTTACTCCAGCGGCCACTAAGAAGCCGATGAGAAGAGACCCCAGACATCCGAATCGATCAGTAAAGAATGGTATGACAATAGCGCCGATAATAAGCCCGATCATGAACATCAGTTGGTGAATGGTTTCTGTTCGCCCGGACGGACTTCTCCCCCAAGGGTGTCTTTGATGAACTTAGTTGGATCAGCAGTGCTACCGCTGGTGCCGTTATAAGCGATCCAGTTGCCCCCCATCACGTACGGATCGCGCAGGTGGGAGTTCTGATCGATGATGTACGGCTCCATGAATTCCTCATCCTCAAAAACAGTGACATAAACCGTCGGTAGACCGACGTCGCCCAAGTCGCACCCGAACCTCACTCCTGACCAGCCATCGCCCTCATCCGACTCGGGCGCGTCACATTCTTTCGCCCCGGCTCCCTCAAGCTTTTCGCGCAGATCTTCGGGGGAGTCTGGGCCGCAGCCGCTCAGAGTTAAGGCGATAGCTAGGGCCACGGTCGGCAAGGCAGCATTCTTCAGTTTCATGTGGATCTCACTTCAACTCGATGGTCGCGTACGACTCCACGTCGGTTACCGGCATGTCGCCCTTTTGGTCGGCGTAGTAATAGAGCTTCACCTTCTTGATTTGGGGCGGCATCCACTCCTTGAGGTACTCAGTGATTTTTTTCCGCATCGCATCGTCGAAATAGACGCCGCTGAAACCGGGCTCGTCACTGAATTGTGTTTCGAGGAGAATGACGCCGTTGTTCTCATCCCCGTCGTCATTGAAATCGCGGAGGTCGCAGAGATCGTCATCGAGCGGGCACTCGCCGATCGGAAAACCGACTTTCTCGCGACCGGCCACGACCGCACCGTGGTCGGAGGACGCTTCCGCAGAGGCCGACTCTTCCCTTGCCTCCTTCTTCGCCGTGTAAACGTTGACGTCCTCCCGGCCGATTGCGGCTAACCAGGCATTGGCCACATCACCGCTGCCTTCCAGGCCGTTGTTCTCTACGGAGTCCCGAAGAGTCCCGAGTTCGTCCGCGCCCGTACAGGGCGCCTCTGCTTCGTCGGCTCTGGACATTTCCTGCAACAGCGCCTGAACCTGTGACGGCTCCTCGGCCACCCAGAGGCCTACAAGAGAATCGGCATGGCCAGCAGACTGGCAGACCTCGTGCGGCGATTCGGCAGGTTCGGCAGGTTGAGCCGAGACTCCACCGCACGCAGTGAGTGCCCATACGGCAGCAAGAACCACGGGCAAGAGGGAACGCGGGGATGTCATCGATTTCCTTCCCTGGAGCAACGGAACCCGACAGATCTGTCGGGTCGGACATCCATAGACTACAGGCGAATGCACCCAGGCGAAAACACCTAGGCGCATTAACTCTGGTGTTCTTCACTAGGTGCAGTCACTCTGATCAAGTGCAGAAATCGGATGATTTTCAGACGGCTTTCGGGCAGCGCATGCGCACCCTGCGGGAACAGGCCGGGCTTCCTCAGGAAGAGGTGGCGCATCGCATGGGACTTAGCAGCAGCAGCTACGCTCGCATCGAGCGAGGCCAACAAGCCATGCGCACCAATCGGCTACCTACCCTCGTCGTTGCGCTGGAGACCACGTTGCAGGATTTCTTCTCGCCGTTATGACCGGCACTCTCCGTGGGCATGAGCACCTATCTCCGCGCCTGGGTCGACGACTGGATGCTGAATGCTACCGATGACGATCAGGTCCCCTACGCCCTGCATCCGAGGGAGGCCGCTACTTACATCGCCACAACCACCCCTCGTAGCCTCCCGACTGCCGCTGCCGTCGTCGACTGGCTCGCCCGCGGTCTGCACTGGGCCGAGCCGGTCGTTTACAAGACGTCGGTCGCCGGGTGGCACGCCGCCACCGAGCATCCCGTCCGGGTCACTGGCTGTTCATACGCGCGGTCCGGCGCGACGCTCTTGGCCCTCGGTCTCATGCCGGTGCCGTCTGCGGGAACTCTGGCGCACCTCGATCTGCTCTGTGACGCCGCCGAGCGCGCCGTCGGTGAGTCGACTGGGATGCTTCGACCAACCCGGAGCAATTCCGGACTGCGGCTCTTCTGGGTGTCGGGCCTGACGGAGATGCAGTCCGCCGATGGGACGCCCCCACCCGGACTCCATCTCCGGGCAATGCTCGAATCCGGGGGTCTGGCTGCGGAGTCGACCGCTCTGCGGTTGCTCACTGGCGGGCGGGTGTCGATGGACGAGGTGCGGGCTGCACTGTCGGCGTGAGCGAATCCGCCGAATCTACCACCAATCCACCCCCAGTCCACCCCCAAAAGTGGATTGGTGAAAACCTCCTGACCAGCAGTTATGTGCAGAATCCACGAAATCCATCTCTTTTTGACTCACTTGAGACTATAGGGGGTCAGTGAGAGGTACCTCGGTAGGTATTACGTGGCTAGGTTCTACGAGGACGGGATCCCGAAAAGGGTGGACTTAGTGGATTTCCAGCGTTCTTCCTGGTCAGGAAGCTAGTATCAGTCCGCGGTCGGCAGTGGATTCGCGGTGGATTGTCCACCCTCACGCCAGCGGAACGTCCACGGCGACGATGTCGTCCTCGACCTCCCGAGCACCGGCCGCCGCCGCCCGGAGCGCAATATTCCACGCGTCGACTGCTCGCTGTATGTTCGTGTGCCGACCCTCGGCGATCTCTGGCACCGCGTCCGCTAGACGCTCGATCTCATTCCGACGATCTCGCGCCAGCTCCGCGAAATCCTCAAGATGCCCCTGCACCTGCTGCGGGACTGTCGAAGCCGTTGCACGCACGAGGTCTTCGGCAGCACGGTCACTGCCACGCAGCAGGTTCTCCAGATCCACATTCGTTTCCCGGGCGATAGCCACCGCCTCTAGTGCGCGCAAGGCTCGATCGCCTGCCTCGATGCGAGCCAAGCTCGCCTGGTGCAACCCGGGGATGCGGCTCGCCAGCCCGACTTGGGAGAGCCCGGCCCCCTCTCGTGCGGCGCGCACTCGCGCGCCGAGCGCCTGTGTCTGCCTGTCAGTCATCGTTTTCCCCCTACGATAATTTGTCATCACCATGGCCAAAGTATGACATAGTTGGGGAAGGTATGATAATTTGTCATCATGATGACGAAACCGAGAGGTATGACAGTGAGCCATACGACGGCGGAGTACGCGCGGTGGCGTGGCGTCACCCCGGACACGGTCCGCAGGTGGATTCGCGAGGGTGTGCTCCCCGACGGACACATCGCCCGGCCTCGAACCCGCTCCGTGCGCCCGCAGTACGAGATTCTCACGCCCAGCGACGACCACAGCGTCTGGACGACCGTACCGGACGTGAATGACCCGCCCCTGCGCGAGGTGGACGCGGCGTGAATTCACTCTCGCTCCCGATCATCTGGCGGCTTCATCACGACGATCAACCCAACCGCCAGGGGCCGCGTCGGACGGACATGCACTCGGCGCGCCCTCGGCGTGCTGCGCCCAGCACCAGGGCCGCTGATGGCGGGCCTCGCCGCCGAGGCGGCGGCGGTGCACAGGGCTGCCTCGGGGGCGACGTCGGCGGCCAGCTCGGGGACATCGGCACGGCCATCACCCGGCCGATCGCCTGCTACGCCATCGTGGCGGCCATCCTCATCGCGCCGCAGCTTATCCGGTGGGCACGGCGCGGTTCATCCGAGTCTGACAACGAAAGAACCGCCGAGGCGGCTACCTCGGCGGTTCTGAAAGGAACTTCTTAAGTATGTCTATTATCCCAAGCGACACAGCGACCCGCAAGGCGATGGCTGCGGAATATCTTGCAGCCCGCAACTCGGTCCTGCCTAGAGCAGGAGTGACGGTGCTGCAGGATCTTGCTCGTCACAGCACCAAGACGGGCGACGATGTGGAACGGCTTGCAACGGCAATCGGGGACAGCACGAGTGGGAGCCTCTACATCGGAGCCAACCTTCGCGACCCCGAAGCCGATCTCGGCGCGGGGCAGGGCGGCGTAGATACTCTGCTCGACTCCTGCCTCGTCCTTGCCGCCATCGACATCGGCAAGGACGAGGACATGGGCCTGCGCTACGCCCGGGACGAGGACGAGGCGCAGTCCGCCGCCGACATCATCGCCGACATGCTCGGCACCGATCCAGTCACCGTCGTGCGCACCCGCAACGGCCTTGCTGCGCTCTATTGCATCACGGGCCTTACCCGTGATCTCGCTCACGCTGCCGATCGTGCAGTGGCCGCGGCGTTGGCGACCGAGGGTCTGCAGATCGACCGGGGTGTGCTGGCCAACCCGGCCACCCTGACCCGTCCGGCGGGGTCCCTACACCAGAAGCCCGGTAACGACGAACCCATCGTCAACGTGCTGCGCAGCGCTAACCCGGGGGCCTGCACCTCAGCGGAGGAGCTGGCTACACGCATTGCCGAGTACGTCACTCCACCCCGTCCCCGCATGTACCAGGAGTACACCGCGCTCGACACCATCCCCATGGCCGACCTCCTCAATGTTCTCGGGTTCGAGGATACCGGGAGCGGCTGGGCCCATCCGGATGGGTCCAGCGAGACACGCGATGCTGCGATCTACACCGGTGACGACGGCATGGAGCGCGTGCACATCTTCTCCACCTCCGTCGCCGATACGCTGCTCGATGCAGAGCCCGGTTCGTACACGAGCCGGTGGCTGCTCAAGAAGCATCTGTCCCTCAACGCCCGGAACCTCGACGCTCTCGCCGATCGGCTCGACGCTGAGGGCGTCGACGACTTCCTCGACGAGCTGGCGGAGAGCCCCGAGGCCGCTCGTACATGGCTGAGGGCCGGGGGTTGGCCCGATAGTCTCAGTGACCGGCACATCACCCACCTCGCGCGGCATGGAGTCACTGCCGCTCAGGCCCGCCGCCTGGGTCTGGCCTCTGAGGAGCGGCCTCGCCCGGACGACGATTCGGACAACCCTACCGCGGTCCCCGCGATCGTGGGGACCGCGCCGTCAACGGCGCCCGACGAAGACAGCACCATCATCTGTTTTCCGCGACACTTCGCCGTCCCCGATGAAACCTTCGTACACCCTGCCGCCGTACTCGGCAGCGGAAATGGCCTGGTCATCACCACTTCGCTTTGCGCCGCGCTCACCCTCCAGGACACCCACGAGGTGGTCCTCGTGGGCGATCTCGCTACACTGATTCGCCAGCCCGGCATGGGCGGGAACCGGTCGTCCGATCCGAAGCTCTCCTACCGCTGCCCCGACCCCCGAGACCGCGATGTCTGCCTCGCGCTCGGCCCCGAGTGGCGGCGGAACATCACACGGGCTCGGGACGCAGTGCTCGCGCTGCGGGCAGCCGGTGCGGCATCCGTTGCCCTTCATGACACACCCCGCGACCCTGTGACCCGCGTGCGCCGACCGGATCAGATGCAGTTCTCCACCGACGCGGCCGATGAGGCTGTCACCGTCGGAGCCTTCGACCCCACGACGAGGCCTGGGCTACTGGCACTGCTCGCCGACCGGATCAGCGCAGCCGGTCACCGATTCGATCCCGCACGCCGTGCCTGGCTCGTCGACGACGGAACCCGCCTGTGCCCGGCAGACGGCGCGCCCGCCGGGGTAGCAGCGGAGATCATCGACGACATCTTCGGCCCTGACGATCGGCGCGCACCCACACTCGCCGGGCTCAACGCCTCCTGGCTGCCCGCGGTGAAACCCGACCTCAACCCGGGGCCGCTCGATGAGGCGACCAGCGACCTGCTGGCACGCAACGACGACCATCCCTACCGGAGGTATACCCCGAAAGGACTCCTCGACCTTCGAACCGGACAGACCTATCCGCGGCCCACCGGGACACCGAACACACGCTGCATGCGCGCACACCCACGCCCCGTCGGCCCTGATGAAGATCTGCTCACGACCACCGTCGCCGGGAATCTCCTCCTCGACATGTGCCGCGGGGATCGTGAGACCGCCGGAGTACTCCAAGAAGCGCTGTCACGTTCACTGCTGGGACTGCCGAGCGAGAAGATCTACATGATCGTCGACGCACAGGGGAACGCAGGCAAATCGACACTACTCCGGGCCGTCACCGACAACTGCGGCGACTACTCCGTGCAGCTGTCCGCGACCGCATTCGCGGGACAAGACGGCCGCTTCGCGACCGCGAAGCTCGCCGGGGCCTGCCTCGTCGTAGCGTCCGAGCTGGGCGCGGACACCCGGATGACTGGGCAAGACATCAAGCGCCTCGCCACCCGCGATCGCGTCCCCGCCGAGCACAAAGGCGGCAAGCACTTCGATTTTGTGCCACAGTATACGGTGATCGTCACGACCAACCACCTGCCACAGCTGCGTGGTTTCGACACTGCCACCGCCGATCGGATCGTGGTCATCGACGTGCACCCCATCCCGGCCGACCAGCGAGACGCGCAACTGAGTACACGCCTGGCCCAGGATGCCGCAGGCACCGCCGCGCTGCTCCTGGCCGGGGCACAGCGCATCATCGCGCGCCTCGACCAGGGCGTACCCGAGCACAAAGTCGTCCCACTCACACCGGCCGTGGTCGAGACGACCGCCCGCTACCGCCGCCAGGAAGACCATCTTGCCCGATGGCTCGCCGAGCACACCACGCATGGGGTCGACGGTGAGGCCACTGCCGTGCGCACTGTGCGTGATGAATTCGTGGAGTACATGAAAGACGAGGAGGGGGTGGAGGACTACCGCGCGCCGTCGAAGGCGCGGTTCATCCAGAATCTGTCACGGTGCGGTGTCGACGTCGGGGAGATCAAACCCGGCAACGGGGCCTGGCGGGTCTCGAAACGGGATACGTACGCCAAAGGCCTAGTTCTCCAGGCACCGGACACCCCCCGTGACCTCACCGATGTCGTCGCCCTCGACGACTACCGCAAAGCATCGAAACCGAAACCTGCCCCGATGACGGCGACCGGCGAAACCGTGGACGAAGGGGCCGAGTTCGATGTCTGACCCCATCTACGCCACCGACGCCACGATCATCCGCGACTGGTTGCACGCCCACCCGGAGGGGTGCCTAGCGATCGACACCGAAACAACCGGTGTCGACCACCACGCACCCGACTTCGCCGTCGGCGTGATCTGCCTCGCCATCGCCGACGGAGCAGCCATAGTCTGGTCGGGCCGGGACCGAGCGCTGGCTCGGGCGGCGTTCCGCGCCATTGCGGACGACGGGCGTACCCTCTACGCCCACAACGCCGATTTCGACTACCGGGCGATCCGGGCCACCGCCAGGGTTCGTTTGTCGACGGCAAAGTGCACGCTGACGATGGCCCGGACTCTGCGCTGGGGCGTCGACCACCGGAGCGGTCTCGACACCGGATTCTCGCTGAAGCAGCTTCGTCCGACCACGGCCGCAGCACAAGACGCCCTGCGCGACCACTACATGGAGCAGGCCGAATCCTGGGCGCGCGCGGAGACCGCAAATCCCCGTGACGCACGACGCCTCCTCCGAGACAAGTATCTGGGAACTGGGCGGAGCGGTTGGCTTCCGCGGGCTGTCCAGTACCTCCCGCCCGACGACGTACTGCTGCATCGTTATGTCGCCGAGGACACGATCGAGTGTGCGGCCCTGGCTGAAGAGATGGAGGACCATCTCGACACATACCCCGACCTCGCCCCGGCCGTTGACCTCGATCTCGACATCGACGCCGCCTTCCGCGCCACCGGCTACGATGGCGTCGTTATAGACCGGACCGCACTGCAGACCGAGATCGACACCCTCGACGCGTTTCTCGCCGCCGAGCGAGAGCACTTCGGATTCGATCCGGCGACCGGCAACCACGCCCGTCGGCGGTGGGTCGAGGAGGTTGCCCGGCCGCAGGGTCTCGAGACCACGGACACCGACGCACTGTCGCTGAGCAAAGCGTCGCGGGAAAAGGCGATCGTCCGTGAAAGCATCCGCGAGGAGTGGGTGCGATTCTGCACCTCCGCCGACCGTGCGAGCCTGCGTTCGAAGTTGCGGGAGTTCGAGCACGCCTCCCGGACGACGGGCCGCATCCACCCGCGATTCAATGCGAATGCGGCCCGTACCGGGCGGATGTCGGCGAGCCATCCTGCGGTGCAGAACATCGCACGCCCGCGCGATGGGGCCCCCGACCTGCGCAGACTACTCCACGTCCCGGATGGGCGCACCCTCGTCGCGTCCGATCTTAGCCATGTCGAACCGTCGGTGATGGCTGCGCTCAGTGGCTGCCCCCGCATGGCAGACGTGTGCTCTCGCGGCACCGACCCCTACGTGGAGATCGGCCGCCTAGTCCACGGCAACGCCGCTGCCGCGGTCAACGACCACGGATCCCCGACGCCGGAGGCCGCAGCCATTCGATCGCAGATGAAGCGGGTTCTGCTCGCACTGATGTACGGCATGGGCGCGACCGCCCTCGCCGATGCTCTGGGTGTGTCAGCATCCGCAGCCCAGCGCGTCAAGAAGCAGGTGCTCCGCCGATTCCCACATCTCAGGCGGTGGTTGGAACGCATCCAGCGCAGAGCACAGCAGATGAGGCCAGGCTATACGCCCTGGGGCCGGGAGCTTCCGGCGATTGCCGACCGCAGTTACACCGCCCAGAACCACATCATCCAGGGCACGGCGGGTGACGTATTCAAGACGATGACTCTGCGGGTGGCCGAACGGCTGCGCAGCACCGCTCCCACAGCTCGCCTGTGGCTCGTCGTCCACGACGAAATCGAAGTCGACTGTGTTGAGGCAGATGCACTGGCGGTCGCCGAGGTGCTCCGTGACGAAATGCACGGGTGGCTCGACAAAGAGGGGTTTCACACCGAGACAGGCCCCGACCGCATTGAAATTTGGGGCGATCCGGAGATCCTGGGCCGCCGCTGGAAGAAGTTCTGAGGAGAACGACTATGACCACCGCCCTGACCATCCCGCGCGTGACCGGCCAGCCTTCCACCCGTCCGCTGCGCCAGTATCCAATCATCGACCGCCGACTGGCCAGCTTGCAACGCACCGACCGCCTCCGCCAGCTGGGCGTGGCCGACCTGGGGCGACACCGCGCCGACCGCCTCCGGCAACGCCTCGACCGGCTGTACGATCGCACACCACCGCCCCTACCAGCTGCCGCTGCCGCTGTCCCCGGTAACCGCTTCACGCGGATGAGCCTCAACAGCGGACATACAGTCGGAAACTCGCGACCGGGCGAGACCCGCGTGCTCCACCGGGCCGCTCAGCCGCGCGTGAGGCCCCACACGGTCGCGCCCGCCGCTCGCATACGTCGCAGACACCAACACCAGCCCGGCGAATGCCTGGTAGCCGATCCGGATGGGCATCGTCTCTGGTGCAGAACCTGCGCTGCGGATTATCTCGGACTCACCAGCAAAACGCTTGCGAATTGGGCTTATGAAGCTTCACCCGGTCCGACCGTCCGCGGTCGCAAAGGACTTCCGCGCTATCGCAAGTCCGACCTCGATCGCTGGAGCGAGAATCGGTGGTGACAGTGGGCACATTTTGGGCACAGAATCGCGGGAATACGCGGGAATCTGCGGGAAACTTAACAACCGCGTGGACCAGCATCTTCCCCGAGAAACAGGGGAAGCCCCCAGTTTCCCGGGGGCTTCCATGGCGGAGGATAGGGGATTCGAACCCCTGAGGGCGTTAACCCAACCCGCGTTCC
>JAKDNE010000293.1 GCA_030451965.1 Brachybacterium sp.
CTGCGGGCTCGAGGCCCGGCAGGGCCAGGCGGCTCAGCACGGGCTTCTTGGTGGTGGCGGACCTGCGTGCGATGGGAGCACCTCGGGGGTCGTGGGCGGATCCGCTCCGCGGCGGCGGGCGGCCCGTCCGAGGGTACTGGGCGAGGCTGACGGCCGTCGGCGGGGAGCGACGCTCCGGCGGGATTCGAACCTGCGACGCGCTCCGTATGGGGGAGCCGCTCTTCCGGGCTGAGCTACGGAGCGATGTGCCGGCGGGGCCGACGACGACCAGCCTGGGGCAGGGCGGTCCGTGCTGTCGAGCCGTCCGTCATCGACCGACGCAGAACGTCGTGAAGGGCCGTCGAGGGTCATCGCAGAGCGTGCGGGGGAGGTGCTGTGGTGGGCGCGGATCACGACGGAACATCGGGCACGATTCCTCCACAGAGAGCATTCATCCACATATTCGAAGAGGTGATCCACAGCTGCCTGTGCACTCTTCTCCTGAAAGATTCTTGGTATCAGGCCTGATGATGCTGGGGTGCTTGTGGCCTGTGCTGTTGATGAATGGAGGAGGCCCTGTGGTGTCGACAAATCCTCCCCGGTCGAGGTTTTCCACATTTCGTGTCGGGGCTTTCGAGTGCGGGAGATGAGGGCAATCATGGAGTCATGTCCCGAATCGCGCAGCACGTCGACCCGGCACCTGGTGATCCCCACCAGGCGCTCGTCGATGCCGTGCACGCCGGCGGCGCCCCGGTGCTCGCCGCGGCGCTCGGGGACCAGGGGTTCGTGCTGCGGGAACTCGCACTGCGGCCCGGCGGGCTGTTCACCGCCGGCGACATGCTCGGGGCCACGTTCACGAACGTCGTGGGCATGATCCACGAGCTGCGCAGCGCGGTGGACGCTCTCGAGGCGCGCGCCGTCGTGGCCCTGGCCGAGTCGCTCACCCTGCAGAAGCAGGCCGAGGCGCGGGCGCGCACCGCGCAGGAGGCGGATCAGGCCCCGCCCACCACGAAGCTCCTGCGGGAGGCCACGAACGAGGCGACGCGGGAGGTCTCGATGCTGATCGGGAAGTCCCCGGCATCCGCCGCCCACTCCGTGGCCTCCCAGCGCCGCCTGGTTGCGGATATGCCCGAGATGCTCGTGGCGCTCGCGAGCGCGCAGGTCACCAGCACCTCCGCCCACAACACCTCCCGCGCCGCCGCGCCGCTGTCACCGGCTCAGCGCCACGAGATGGACCGACTGCTGGGCGAGCGACTGCCCGATCTCGACGGCGCAGGCACGGAGACCTGGGGCGATGCCACCGCCGCTGCGATCGCGGCCGTGGATCCGGCCGGGCAGGAACGTCGCCACCAGCGAGCGAAGCAGGAACGGCACGTCACCGTCCGGCGGGCCGAGCACGGCATGGCCACCGTCTCCGCACGCGTCTCAGCCCTCGACGGCGCGAAGATCCGCAAGCGGCTCTCCCTCGAGGCCGAGCGCCTCCGCGCCGCCGGTGACCGGCGGGGCCACCAGGCGATCCAGGCCGACTCCTTCGTGGACACCCTGCTCGGTCAGGTGGACGCCATGGTGCCGACCACCCTCGACATCGGCATCATCATCACCGACCGAGCCCTCTTCCACCCAGGTGCCGGAGATCTGGCCCAGATCGAGGGGTACGGCAATGCCCCGGCCGAGGTGCTGCGGGAGGAGCTGCGCGGACCCCTCGGAACGGCGCTCACGAAGGGGACGGACGACGCGATGGGGCCCGACGGGCCCGCGCTGCGCGCCGTGATGAGGCGCCTGTACACCCATCCGCTCACCGGAGAGCTGGTCGCGGTGGAGTCCCGTGCCCGGGCCTTCCCGGCGGCGCTGGCGAAGTTCATCCGGTGGCGGGACCTGGTGTGTCGCGCCCCCTACTGCGATGCTCCGATTCGGCAGACCGACCACATCCGTCCCCATGCGTCCGGCGGTGCCACCTGCGTGGATAACGGGCAGGGGCTCTGCGCCTTCTGCAACGCCAAGGAGCAGCAGGCCCGCAGCGTGCACCGTGTGGGCGATACCGCCGTGGACGGTCACGTCGTGGAGTGGATCAGCCGCGCCGGCACTCGTCGCACGACCCGCCCGCGAGCCCTCACCACGTCTGAAGGGTCGCCTCGATCGGAGCATGCCGCGAGGTCGCCCCGCAGAAGACCTGCACGGCGGAAACGGCGCCGACCGCCCTCGTCGCGAGCGCCCGACGCCCCCGTCTGAAACCCCCACCCTGCAGACCGCAGTTCACTCTCGCGGTGGCAGCAGGGCCTCCGTCGCGGCGTACCCGAGGGGTTCGCTCACCGGCAGGTCCGTGCCGTCCCGGAGCGCCTCGACCGTGCGCACGGCGGCCGCAGCGATGCCGAGGCTGGCGGTGCCCACTGCCGAGAACCCCGCTCGGTGCAGTGCGGGGCGGTGGGCTCAGCGCCCTCCGGCGGCAGCCGCGGCCGCCGCGGGCAGCACGGCGGCGATCCGGTCCAGGATCTCCGGGGTGTGCGCGGTCGAGACGAACCAGGCCTCGAAGGCCGAGGGCGGCAGATAGACCCCGCCCTCGAGCATCGCGTGGAAGAAGCGGGTGAACGCCGCGGTGTCCTGCGTCTTCGCGTCCTCGTAGCCGCGCACGGGCTCCTCGCGGAAGAAGACCGAGAACAGGGTGCCGGCGGTCTGGATCGTATGCGGCACCCCGGCCGTGGTCAGCGCGTCGGCGACCAGCTGCTGGAGGGTGCGGGAAGCGCTGCCGAGCGTCTCGTACGCCGCATCGTCCAGGCCCGCGAGGGTGGCCAGGCCCGCCGCCGTCGCGAGCGGGTTCCCGGAGAGGGTGCCCGCCTGGTACACGGGGCCCGCCGGGGCGAGCAGCCCCATCAGGTCCGCGCGGCCGCCGAAGGCGCCCACCGGCAGGCCGCCGCCGATCACCTTGCCGAAGGTCATCAGGTCCGGTGCCCAGGCGTCGTCCCCGCCTCTCGGCCCATCGACCCCGTAGTAGCCCTCGCGGCTCGCCCGGAACCCGGTGAGCACCTCGTCGCTGATCAGCAGGGCGCCCGCGGCGTGCGCGGTCTCGGACAGGAAGCGGTTGAAGCCGGTCCCGTCCTCCTCGCGCGGCGGGACCACGCCCATGTTCGCGGGTGCGGCCTCGGTGATGATCGCGGCGATCTCGGCGCCGCGCTCGGCGAACAGTGCCCGCACCGCGGCCCGGTCGCCGTAGGGCAGCACCACGGTGTCCCGCGCGGTGGCCGCGGTGACACCGGCCGAGCCCGGCATGGCGAAGGTCGCGACCCCGCTGCCGGCCTCGGCCAGCAGCGCATCCACGTGCCCGTGGTAACAGCCGGCGAACTTCACGACCACGTCCCGGCCGGTCGCGGCGCGGGCCACCCGCAGCGCGCTCATCGTCGCCTCGGTACCGGAGTTGACCAGGCGCAGCTGCTGGACCGGTGCGATGCGGGAGACGACCTCCTCCGCGAGGGAGACCTCGCCCGGCTGCGGGGCTCCGAAGGACAGACCGCGACCGGCCGCCTCGCGCACCGCCTCGACGACCCGCTCGTCCGCATGCCCGAGGATCATCGGTCCCCAGGAGCCGACCAGGTCCACGTACTCGTTGCCGTCGGCGTCGTGCAGCAGCGCGCCCTTCGCGGAGGTGAGGAAGGGCGGGGTGCCGCCCACCGAGCCGAAGGCCCGCACCGGCGAGTTCACGCCGGAGGGGATCACCTGCTGGGCGCGGGAGAAGAGGTCGGTGGAGGAGGTCGTGCCGGTCATCGAAGGAGTCTCCTGGGGATCGTCGGAAGAATGCAGGGTCAGAGGAATTCGTGCAGGTGGGCGGGTAGACCGTCGCGGTACCAGCCGGCGACTTCGCTCGCGTGATAGGTCAGCACCGTGGAGGCGCCGGCGCGGCGGAAGGCCAGCAGGGACTCCAGCACGGTGCGGTCGCGGTCGAGCCAGCCGTTCTGCGCGGCCGCCTCGATCATCGCGTACTCGCCGGAGACCTGATAGGCGCCGACGGGGACCGGGGAGGCCTCGGCGACCTCGCGCAGCACGTCCAGGTAGGGCAGGCCGGGCTTGACCATCACCAGATCCGCACCCTCGGCGACGTCCAGCTCCAGTTCGCGCAGGGCC
>JAKDNE010000294.1 GCA_030451965.1 Brachybacterium sp.
ATCCAGTACGTGCGGCCCTGGATCGTGGCGATGTCGTCGGGGGCGAGACGGTCGTGGACGGCGAGCACGCCGGAGGTGGGACGGTGACGTCCCGCGGCGAGCGCGAGGAAGGTCGCCCGCGCGGCGTCGTCGGGGGCGCGCACCACCAGCAGGCTGCCGGGGGCGATGGCGCCGGTGAGCGGCCCCAGAGTGCCGGGCTCGTCCAGCAGCGGTGCGACCGTGTCCTCGAGCCGCAGCGCATGCGGCCCGTGCTCCTCGGTCCAGCGGCGGTGCTCGAGCACCGCCGCCAGTCCCTCCCCCTCGACATCGACCGTGGGCAGGGCGCGTGACAGCCATCCCGGCAGCCACCAGGCGTGTCGGCCCAGCAGTGCGAGCACGGCGGGCACGAACGTCATCCGCACCACGAACGCGTCGACCAGCACACCCACCGCGAGTGCGACAGCGATCGGCTGCAGCATGAACCAGCCGGAGGTGACGAAGCCGGCGAAGACCGAGACCATGATCAGCGCGGCGGCGGTGACCACCGGGGCGTTCGCGGTGAAGCCCCGCTCGATCGCGCCACGGGCATCACCGGTGTGCACGAACTCCTCGCGCATCCGCGAGACCAGGAAGACCTCGTAGTCCATGGCCAGGCCGAACAGCACCCCCATCACCATGATCGGCATGAAGGAGACCACCGGGCCGTTGACGTCCACGAACAGCGGGCCGTTGAACCAGCCGTACTCGAACACCATCGCGGTCACGCCGAAGGCGGCTGCGACCGAGAACAGGTAGCCGACGGACGCCTTGAGCGGCACCCAGATCGAGCGGAACACCAGGGCGAGCAGGATCAGTGAGAGTCCGACGACGAACAGTGCGAAGGGCAGCAGGGCGGAGGAGAGCTTGTCGGTGACGTCGATGCCGACGGCGGTGGCGCCGGTGACGGTGACGTCGGAGATCGTCAGGTCCCGCTCCCAGCCGTCGGCGCTGTCCCGCAGGGCGGCGACCAGGTCCTTGGTGGACTGGTCGGTGGGGCCGCCCTCGGGGATCACGACCACCACGGCCAGGTCCGCGCCCTGGTTCGGGGTCGCCAGCTGGATCTCCTTGACGTGGTCGAGGGCGGCGACGTCGCTCTCGAGCTCGTCGACGACGCCGAGGGGATCGGTGGTGTTGATGATGTCGGCCGTCACCAGCAGCGGGCCGTTGTACCCGGGGCCGAACTCCTCGGCGACCAGGTCGTAGGTGTCGCGGGCGGCGGTGCCCGTGGGCTCGGTGCCGAGATCGGGCAGGGCGAGCTCGAGGTCCTTGATCGGCAGGGCGAGGGCGCCGACGCCGACGATCACCACCAGGATCGTCAGTGCGGGCACCTTGGTCACCAGGCGCACCCAGCTGCGGCCGAGGCTGCGGCGGGGCCGCGACTGCGGGTCGGTGGCGGGCAGGGTGCCGCCGTTCTCCTGCATCAGGCGGCGGATGCGACGCGGGCGGAGCCGCTCCCCGAAGATCCCCAGCAGTGCCGGGAGCATGGTCAGTGCGACCACCACGGACAGCGCGACGGTCGCGGCCGCGGCCACGCCCATCACCGTGAGGAAGGGGATGCCGGTGATGAACAGGCCCACCAGGGCGACGATCACGGTCATGCCGGCGAAGATCACGGCGCTGCCGGAGGTGGCCAGGGCCTGGCCGATCGATTCGTCGACGTCATCGCCGTGGCTGAGCTGGTCCCGGTGGCGGGAGAGGATGAACAGGGCGTAGTCGATGCCGACGGCGAGGCCGAGCATCGCGCCGAGGGCGGTGGTGACGGAGGGGATCTCGATCCCGGCGGAGAGCGCGACCAGGGCGAGCATCGAGACCCCGACGCCGACGATCGCGGTGATGATCGGGATGACCGCGGGCACCAGGGAGCGGAACACGATCGCGAGGATGAGCAGGGCGACGATCACGCCCGCGATCTCGCCGGCGCCGAACGGGATCTCCGAGCTCTGCAGCACCTGGCCGCCGACATTCGCGTCCAGTGCCGCGGTGTCGGCCTCCTCGACCAGCTCGCGGATCTCCTCGACCGATGCTTCGGGGTACACCCCGGTGGGGAAGTCCATCTGGAACTGGGCGATGACGGCGGTGTCGTCGTCGTTGCGGGTGCCGGGGGAGAGGTCGTCGAAGGGGGAGACGGCCGCCGAGACGTGCTCGACCTCGCCGATCTCGGTCATCACCGCGTCGATCTCCTCCTGATGCTCCTCCACGGTGGTGCCGTCGTCGGTCACGAAGACCACCTGCCCGGAGGTGCCGCCCATCTCCGGGAAGCGCTGGGCGAGGGCGTCGATGCCGCGCTGGCCCTCGGTGCCGGGGATCTCGATGTCGGAGGCGAAGGTGCCGCCGAGGCCGACGGCGAGACCGCCGACGATCAGCAGCAGGACGATCCAGGCGCCGACGATCTTCCAGCGCAGCGAGGCCATGAGAAGGCCGAGGCGGTACAGGGACGAGGACACAGGACCTCCAGGACGGGCACGAGCAGGGGAGACGCCGGATCGCCTGTTCGAGACGCCCACGCATTCGATACACGAATGTATCGGTGGGATACTATCGGCACAACACCCCGGCGAGAACGGACGACGGGGGAGTGAGCGTCGACACACCCACGAGGAGCCATGACCGAACTGTTCGAGCCGCTGCCGAAGTCAGCGGGCACCCGGCGCCGGGAGAACACCCGCACCAAGCTCGTTCGGGCCTCGCTCGAGGTCTTCGTCGAGAAGGGGATCGACGGGGTGACGGTCGATGACCTGGTCACGGCCGCCGGGTTCACCCGCGGCGCCTTCTACTCGAACTTCTCCACCAAGGAGGAGGTCTTCACCGCCCTGTTCGACGAGGTCACCGCGGAGTTCATCGCGATCGCGAACGACTCGGTCGAGTCCGCGATCTCCGAGGCCTCCTCGGCGGACGCGCAGCAGCTGAGCGATTTCGACGACGCCGGCGTCATGCTCGCGGTCTTCGAGGGGATCCGGCCCTTCGGGCGCCAGTGGTACCTGCTCTACTCCGACGCGATCGCCCGCTCCCTGCGCGACGAGCAGATGCGGGCCGAGCTCGCCGTCCAGCGCGAACGGCTCAGGGACCAGATCGGCGCGATGCTCACGGTGCGACTGGAGGCCTCCGGAGCCCGAGCGCTGCTGGCCCCGGAGGATCTCGCGCAGCTGCTGATCGGCATCTTCATCGACCTCATGCTGCGCGAGCAGATGGAGGACCGGGACGTCACGGAGCTCGCCGCGACCACGATCCTGGGGACGTTCCACGCCTTCATCGCGGATACCTCACCGCACACGGACTGATCTGCACCCCGTGGCGCTCCGGTCCCACCCGATCCGTCCGTTTCGCCGGGACACGCCGGGATCGGAAGGGTCGGGTCACGCGACAGGACGACTGCACGTACGGTGAGCGCGGTGTGATGACCGTCGCACCGTGCGATCCTGCATTCCCTTCCCGTTCCCTGCTTCCCCCAGGAGACGCCATGTCGTCCTACCGTCCTCGCCATCTCACTCCTCCTCCCACCTCACCTGAGCCCGCCGGCACCTCTCGCCGCTCCCTCCTGCGAGGGGGCGTCCTCGGCGCGGCCTCTCTCGGTGCCGGCACCGCGGCACTGACCGCACCGGCCGCGCAGGCCGCCGGTATCTTCGGGCAGGACGTCTCCGGCTGGCAGGGCGAGGTCGACTGGGCCGCCCAGGCCGCTCTCGGCTCCCGCTTCGCCTACGTCAAGGCCACCGAGGGCCGCTCGTACCGCAGCCCCGCCTTCAACCACCAGTACATCGGGGCCGGCAGTGCCGGGCTCGTGCGCGGCGGCTACCACTTCGCCCGCCCCGACTCCGGCGGGCCCCAGGAGCAGGTGGAGTTCTTCCTCAACAACGGCGGCGGCTGGTCCGAGGACGGCATCACGCTGCCGGGCATGCTCGACCTCGAGGGCTACTCCGGGCTCCCGCGCGACTACGGGCTCTCCCGGCAGGAGATGCGCGACTGGATCATGGGATTCTCCGATCGCTACCGCGAGCAGACAGGACGCCGACCCGCCCTCTACACGAACCTGCACTGGTGGAACGACGTGGTGGGGGACTGGACCCCGGTGAACTC
>JAKDNE010000295.1 GCA_030451965.1 Brachybacterium sp.
CGCCGAATGCATCGACAGCAGGGTGAGGCCCACGTCGATCGTGGTCATCCCCAGCCGGGTCGCGGTGATCGGCCCGATCGTCGATCCGCAGGGCATCGCGTTGTTCGAGACGAAGTGCTGGTGAGGGACCCCGGCGCGTTCGCAGGCCGCGGTGAAGGCGGCGATGCCGGCGGCATCGGTCGCGTACCGCTGCTGCGCGTTGATCTTCAGCATCGGCCCGTCACCCAGCCGCGGCCGGGTCACCGGGTCGTGACGTTCGGGGTAGTTCGGATGGGCGGCGTGGCCGGCATCGGCCGAGAGCACCAGGGAGGAGGCGAAGGCGCGGCGGCGCGAGGCCTCGTCCCCTCCGAGCCCCGCGTGCATCCGCACCAGGACGTCCTCGAGGAACGGCCCGGCGGCGCCGG
Organism: Brachybacterium sp.; assembly: GCA_030451965.1. Taxonomy (GTDB): domain Bacteria; phylum Actinomycetota; class Actinomycetes; order Actinomycetales; family Dermabacteraceae; genus Brachybacterium. Next base: position 405 of record JAKDNE010000295.1, read on the forward strand.
AGCGGGTGGCCGAGCCCACCTCCTCGTGGTCGTTGGCGACCATCAGCGCGATCGGCTCGGCCCCCTCGGGGGCGGGGAGGCCGTCGCCGCCGGCGATCGTGATCAGCGCCTGGAGCTCGGCGTGCACGGAGCTGAGGTTGTCCAGCCGTGCGGAGGCGAGGAACTCCTCGTTCGCGCCGAACAGTGCCGGTGCCTGGGCGTCGACGGTGAGGACATCGAAGCCGATGATGTCGTCGGGGTCGATCGGGTCTGCCATGGCGCCGTCATCGACCAGGTGCCCGTCCTCGTCGAGCGGCACGGCATGCGCGGCCAGCAGCTCCCGCACGTCCACCTCCCCGATCCCCAGGATCGGCTGCATGTGCCGCTGCGGATCGAGCTGGAGGCCCTCCTTGTTCACCGCCCGGTCCAGGTGGACGGCGAGCTGCGGCACCCGCAGCACCGGCGGGGTGGAGACCAGGGCGCGGCGGCCATCACGCAGCGTGAGCAGCCCGGCCAGGCGCAGCTCGCGGTCCAGCCAGGAGTTCAGCAGCGGACCGCCGTAGACCTCGACCCCGACCTGGGAGAGGTTCTCGCGTCCCAGCTCGGGGTTCGGCTTGAGCTTCAGGGCGGGGGAGTCCGTGTGGGAGCCGACGATCCGCCACGGCGTCGTGGCGTCGGCCTGCTCCGGGGTGACCCAGGCGATCAGCGACCCGTCGCGGATCACGTACCGTGCGCCGGCGACGTCCTGCGCCGACCAGTGCGCGGACTCCTGCAGCGGGGAGAAGCCGGCCGCGCGCAGCCGACGGGCGGTCTCCTGCACGGCATGGAAGGAGGAGGGAGAGGCGGAGACGAACTCGCCCAGGTCGAGCGTGGTGTCCCGGGCGCGGGTGGATGGTGCGGCAGCGGAGTAGCGAGTCACGGGTTCATTGAACCATCGGTGCCGCGGCAGGGGAGCATGCGCAGCAGCTTCGCGTCGCCCACCTGGAGCACCACCTCGGCGGCACCGGTCTCCGAGATCTCGTTGAGGCCGGTGTAGGTGGCGGAGCGGCCGTGGATCTCCTGGGGGCCGAAGTCCAGGGCGTACTCGACGTTCAGCTCTTCGGCGGCGTCGCAGACCTCAGGATTGGTGCGCGCCTCGTCGAGCTCGGCATTGAGCAGGTGCACCTCGGGCTCCGCCTCGAAGCCCATGTAGGTGTTCAGCACCGGCCGGTCGGAGATGGCATAGGCGAGGGAGCTTCCGTTCCAGGCGTTGGTCGCGATCACCGCGTCCTCCGGGACCACTTCGGGCAGCTGCTCGAGCAGCTCCCGCTCGTCGGCGGAGAGCAGCCCGCTGGTCTGCCAGGCCGACTCGAAGTACTCCTGGTTGACCCGGGAGCCAGGGGAGAGCATGCCGAGGGTCAGCACCAGCAGCGCCGCGGCGGCGACGGCCAACAGCCCGGGCGTCCCGGTGAAGGACGGATGGCGGCGCGCGACGAACCGTTGGAGGCTCTCGATTCCGAGGGCCAGCACCGGGATCGCGGCGACCGCGATGATGGCCGTGGTCCGGTTGTTGTCGGTGTACCAGTTGCCGAGAAGGAGGTACCGCAGATCGCCCACCGGGGTGCTGCGGGTGAGCACCGACATCACCGTGGCCGCGAGCCAGGGCGCCAGCAGCCAGCGTGAGCGCGACAGCAGCAGGACCACCGCCGCGCAGCCCAGCATCACCAGGCCCAGCGGAACGGAGGTGGGAGTGGCGTTGGGAGCCAGCGAGAGAGCTTGCCCGATCGCCTCCTTCAGCGAGGCGTTCGGCATCCAGACCGCCGAGGACTCCGGGGGCCGGTAGCGGATCCACACTGCCGCGGAGCCGGCCAGTGCTGCCAGCGTGACCACCGCGAGCGGCCACAGGCGAGGGCCCGTCCGGGCGGTGGAGGAGAACCGCTCCCGCGCCCGCGCGAGCGTGCCCCAGACCAGGATCGGCAGACCCAGCACCATGCCCACGAACACCCCCTGCGGGTGGGCGAGTGCGGCCGCTGCACAGACCACGGGCAGCAGGACCGCGAGCTGGAGGCCGGTCATCCGCTGCCCGGAGCTCGGTGCGAGCCCCGCCAGGTGGCAGACCACGATCACCACCAGAGGCATCATCGTCATGCTGAGGAAATAGGGCAGCACGATGCCCCAGTACATGAGAGCCACAGGGAAGGCGCCGGTGACCCCGGCCAGTATGCCCGCGGCCATCCACCCGACCGGCCCCGCGGTGGTGCACGTGCGCATCAGGGTCATCAGCCCTACCGGCCACACCACCACGGCCAGCAGCAGCATCACCACGTTGGAGGCGAGGACGATGCCCTGACCGGAGGTCTGCACGACCAGGCTGACCACCTGATGCCAGACCGCCGGATAGTAGCTCTCGTGACCCGGCAGCGCGGTCATCCCGCCGACCACCCAGGCGGAACCGTCACCGACGCGCAGGATGTGGCGTACGGCGTTGAGGTGGAAGACGTTGTCGTAGCTCTGATTGACCGAGTCGATCCCGCCCATCATCGGGAGCACCCGCACCAGCAGGACCCCGCCGCCGAGCACCAGTCCGGCCAGGAGTGCGCAGGCGCGACCGCGGCGGGTCGCGAGGAATCGTGTCGCGGCGGAGGCAGGGGACGGGGGATCGTCGAGAGCCGCCTCCTCCCTGCGCGACGCCGCGACGTGGGCGCGACGACGCCCCAGCGACCAGAGCGCACCGCCCACCACCAGCCCGAGCACGAGAGGGGAGAGCACGGTCCAGGGGATCCCGAGCACGTGCCCGGCCTCCGCGGTGAGGGCGAGCAGGAGCAGCGAGACCGGCACGGTCGCGGCGATGGCGGTCAGAGGTCGCAGCCGCAGCGCGAGCACCGTCGGCAGGCCGGGGGCGCCCAGCACCAGCAGTGCCGCACTCAGGGTCGCGAGGATCCTCAGGACGTCCACGCGGGGGGTACCTGCTTCCATCTCGAATGGGCGCGAGCGCTCCCATGATCGGGCATATCGTAGCGGTCGCGTCGCGCCCAGGACCCTGGGTGACGGGGTGCGGAGATCAGCCGGCCGATGCCGCCAGTTCGTCCGTGATGGTCACAGCCAGCGTCTCCTCGACGAAAAGCCTGGTCAGATGACTATCGTCCATGTATACGTAGATGTCGCCGAGCACCGGGGCGCAGCGGCCATCGGGACAGATCTGCGGCGTGAGATCGAGCAGGGTCACCGCGGCGTCCGGACCGCTGAGCTCCGCGAGCGGGAGGGCAGGGTTCTCGGGGGCGAGCTTGTCCGCCGCCGCGGCCCCGCAGGCGTCGTCGGCCTCGACCGGCGTCTCGCCGTCATCGATCACGGCTTCCGCGCACTGGTACTGGTCCGTCTCCCAGCGGGGGGTGTCACGGACGGCGAGCACATCGATGCCGCGATCCAGCAGGGCCTGGACCGCCGCGTCCGAGCCCGCCGGGAGACTCTCCCCGGGACCGTCGGCAACGGTGCGGGTCACGGTGGTCAGAACGGTCTCGGGCTGCACCGCATCGAGGTACTCCAGCACGTATTCGTCGTACCCCGCACAGTACGAGGAGCGCTCGGGGCCGGCGAGATAGGTGCAGCCGTCCATGGTCAGGTTCACCACCTGCGCCTGTCGGGCCTCGGCGGCGGGGAGCAGGGCGGGGATGAACTGGCGGGAGTGGGAGCTGCCGACCACCCCGATGG
>JAKDNE010000017.1 GCA_030451965.1 Brachybacterium sp.
GGCACCGAGGCGTTCGGCGTGAACCTGCCCGGCGGCGACCTCACCGCCGGCGGCCTCGAGGGCACGCACCACGGAGCGCACATTGCCCGAGCCGTGGTCGAGCACCACCACGCGGGGTGCGGGGGCCTGCTCGGGCGTCGCCGTCACTTGCGCTTCTTCCCGGAGGCGATCCACTCCAGGGCCTGGGCGCGGCTGAGCACGGAGGGGTCCAGTCCGTCGCCCAGCTCGGCCAGGTCGGTCGCTCCCAGCAGCAGCTCCTCGACGACGTCGTCGACCGCGCCCAGCACGATCGCGGGCGAGATGTCCTCTCCGCGCTGCCCGTTCTTGTAGCGGGTCGCGGTCATGCGGTCGCCGCGGCGCCAGAACAGCACGATCCCGTTGCGCTGCAGTGCTGCGGAGGCGATCGCCGCGAGGTCGTGCGCGGCGGTCTCGGCCAGCGGACCCGCAGCGATGGCGCCGGTGCTGGAGTCGAGGGTGCGGGTGCCGGTGGGGATGTCGAGCCCGTCGGTGCGGGCCTCTCGACCCAGCCGGATCACGCCGGCCAGCGCCTTCGCGGTGACCACGGAGGTGGCGATCACGGCGACGGTGGGCTCTGCGTCCTCCTCCGCGGGTTCGGTCAGCACGTCCTCGACGGTCAGCGGCGCCTCGTCGAGGGAGATGCCCTCCATGAGGCGCGCGAACTCGGCGTCGATGTCGTCGGCGGGACGATCGGTCCCCCCGCTGGAGTCAGGGTTCTCGCCCTGGCGCGGATCTTCGGGGTCGACGGTGCTCACAGTGCTCCCTTGGTCGAGGGGACGTCGAGGACGCGGTCATCGTAGGCGCAGGCGGCACGCAGCGCACGGGCCAGAGCCTTGAACTGGGCCTCCACCACATGGTGGGGGTCCCGCCCCTCGATCAGGCGGATGTGCAGGCAGATCGCGGCATGATGAGCGATCGACTCGAAGACGTGCCGAGTCAGCGAACCGGTGAAGTGACCGCCGATGAGGTGCAGCGCCTGGGCTTCGCTCTCCCCGGAGTGGACGCAGTAGGGGCGGCCCGAGAGGTCCACGACGGCCTGGGCGAGGGTCTCGTCCAGCGGCACGAGCGCGTCGCCGAACCGCGCGATGCCCTGCTTGTCCCCGAGCGCCTCGCGCAGGGCCTGGCCGAGCACGATCGAGGTGTCCTCGACGGTGTGATGGGCATCGATGTGGGTATCGCCCGTCGCCTTCACCGTGAGGTCGAAGCGGGCGTGGGTGCCCAATGCCGTCAGCATGTGGTCGAAGAACGGCACCGTGGTGGAGACGTCGACCTGGCCGGTGCCGTCGATGTCGAGGGTCAGCTCGACCGAGGACTCGCGGGTGGTGCGGGACAGGGTGGCGGTGCGGGGGCGACGTGCGAGCGGGCTCTGCGCGGCGGTGCTCTGGGTATCGGTCATCGGGGGTCGGCCTCCTCGAGGGCGGTACGGAATGCGGCGTTGTCCTCGGGGGTGCCGATGGAGACGCGCAGCCAGCCGGCAGGGCCGACGGCTCGGATGAGGACGCTGCGGGCGAGGAGGGCCTCGAACACGGCGTCGCGGTCGGTGAAGCTGTGGAACAGGATGAAGTTCGCGTCCGAGGGGGCGACCTCGTGGCCGCGCGCCGCCAGGTGCTCGGCGAGCGCGTCCCGCTCGCTGCGCAGCAGCGCCACCTTCCCCAGCAGCTCGTCGCGATGGGCGAGAGCGGTGCGGGCGACTGCCTGGGTGACGGCGGAGAGGTGGTAGGGCAGGCGCACCACGCGGACGGTGTCCACGATCGCGGGGTCGGCGACCAGGTAGCCCAGGCGCGCTCCCGCGAGGGCGAAGGCCTTGGACATGGTCCGGGTGACCACCAGGTTCTGGTGCCTCGGCAGGAGCGTGAGCGCACTGGGGACGCCGTCGCGCCGGAACTCGCCGTAGGCCTCGTCCACCACCAGCAGGCCGCGGGTCGGGGCGAGCGCGGCCGCTGCCGCCTCGACGACCTCGAGCTCCAGCGCGGTGCCGGTGGGGTTGTTCGGGCTGGTCAGCACCACGATGCTGGGGCTGTGTTCGGCGATCGCCGCGGTGACCGCCTCGGCGGTGAGTGTGAAGTCGGGGGCGGGGCCGCGCTCGGCGGTGACCCACCGGGTATAGGTGTCGCGGGCGTACTCGGGGTACATCGAATAGTGCGGGGTGAAGCCCAGCGCCGTGCGGCCGGGGCCGCCGTAGGCCAGCAGCAGCTGGTGCATGACCTCGTTCGAGCCGTTCGCGGGCCAGACCGCTTCGGCGGCAGGCGCTGGGATGTCTGCCTCCGCGGCGAGGTACTCCCCCAGCTCGGCGCGCAGTCCCAGCGCCTCCCGGTCCGGGTAGCGGTTCAGGCCCACGGCGGCCTCGGTCGCGGCGCGCCCGAGGCCCGCGGCGAGCTCCGGCGAGGGTCCGTAGGGGTTCTCGTTGACGTTCAGCGCATGCGCGACCTCGAGCTGGGGTGCGCCGTAGGGGGCGGCTCCCGCGATGCCGTCGCGCGGGACGGGCAGCATGGAGCTGTCGAGGGTCGGAGCGGGCGTGGCTGACATGGGCTCCATGGTAGTTCGCGGCGGCCGGTCCCGACCGCGCCGTCCGCTCGCTGAGGCGGCGCACGGGGCTATCTCCGTCGGCAGCGTGGCGCCGTTCACAGCCACGGCTCCGACCTCGGGTCGAGTGGGTGTCCGTCAGTATCCTGGAGCGATGTTCCGTTCCCTGGGTGCCCTGGTCGGCGACCTGCTGGTCGTCCTGCTCTTCGTCGCGATGGGTCTCGTGCAGCACGGCACGCCGTTGACCACGCAGAACCTGTTCCTGGTGGGCTGGCCCTTCGCCCTCGGCGTGCTGCTGGGCCACCTCGCGATCCGCGCCTGGCGCGCTCCGTTCCGGATCTGGCCGCACGGGGTGTTCGTGTGGGCGATCACGCTGGCGACGGCCATGGCGCTGCGCACCCTGTTCTCCGCCGGCACCGAGGTGTCCTTCCTCATCGTCACCGCCGTGGTGACCGCGGTGGGCATGCTGGGCTGGCGCGCGGTGGCGATGTACCTCACCCGCGGTGAGCGGGTGCGCCCCCGCGTCGTGACCACGGCGGAGGCGGCCGAGGCCGGGGCGAGCACGTCCGACACGGCGACACCGGAGACCACGACTGGCGAGTCCTCCGCGACTGCGGGCGGTCCCGCTGGTCCAGCACCGACAGGGCGGGACAGCGCCCGCTGAACGGCGCCGTCCGGCAGCTCCGCCACGCCCCCGCTCTGCCGAGCAGCCGGGTCCACGCCATGATCTCGGACGTCCCGCGCGACCGACGAGAGTGAATTTCTGTGATCGGCGCTGTGAAATCACTGATCCCCGGATTCCACTGATCCCCGGATTCCTGCGCATTCTGTGATAATTTTCGGAGAATTTCCCGGGCCTGATTCTGTGCCCACCATTTCCGACGGATCGGAATTCTTCGGACCCTGTACACTGGGGGTCCCGATGAAGACAGGAGGCGACGTTGGAGACAATCACTCGCGCCGATCTACCGTTTTTGACCCAGGCTGATCCAGCAACATTCCAGATCTCGATGTTCATGCCGACCCATGGCTCTGTCGAGCAGGCACAGGCCGATCAGCTGCGCTGGAAGAACCTGCTGGCCTCGGTCGAGGAATCGCTGGCAGGGCGCATGCGGTCCCCCGAGATAGCGGACCTGCTGGCTCCGGCACGGGCTCTGCACGAAGACGCACGGGCATGGCAGCGCATGAGCGAAGGAGTCGCACTGTTCATGCGACCGGGCTGGCACCGCAGCTACCGGATCCCCTTCACCATCCCCGAGTTCGCCACCGTCGGCGACCGACTGGTGCTGGGGCCGTTGTTCAAGCTGCTCTCCGGCGACGAGCAGTTCCTCGTGCTGGCGCTCAGCCAGCAGAACCTCCGTCTGCTGGACTGCACCCGCCGCACCGTAGAGGAGCTGTCGATCGGCGACGTGCCCACGGCACTGCGCGACGTGGTCGAGGAGGCCGAGCCGCGCTCGGACACCATGACCCGCCCGGCATCAGCAGGCAGGGGCGGGGCCGCGGTGTTCTACGGGCACGGGGCATCCGATGACGGCTTCAAGAAGGACGAGGTGACGCGCTTCCTGCGGGAGGTGTCGGCCGGCCTGACGCCGGTGCTGAACGACCGTGGGACCGCGATGGTGCTCGTGGGTGCCGAGCCCCTGGTGGCCGCGTACCGCGGGATCACCCCGTACCCCCACGTCCTCGACGAGGCGGTGACCCGGAATCCCGACCCGCTGTCGGCGGACGAGCTGCATCAGCTGGCGTGGCCTGTCATCGATACGCGACTGCGCGACGAGCGCGCGGAACTGATCGCGCAGTTCCGGGCACTGAACGGAACCGGTCGGGTCTCGAGCGACCCCGTGCTCATCCAGGAGGCCGCCCGGCAGGGCCGCGTCCAGACACTGTTCGTCCAGTCGGACCCCTGGTGCTGGGAGCGCGAAGCCACCGGCCCGCATGCCACCGTGATGCTCGGTGTGGACGGCGCGCATGCCGAGTGCGAGCGGGTCGAGGCGGCTGCTGTTGCGACCATGAACAACGGCGGCCTCATCCATGCGACCTCCGAGGCCGTCGATCACAGCAACGACAGCGACATGGCCGCCATCTTCCGGTACTGAGCGGAAGCGCCGTCAGCGAGAGGACCGGCGAGGTGCGCTGACCCCGTCGGCCCAGCTCGTCTGGCGGTGGATGATCTCGAGGTCGCCGGGTTGCCCTCGACACTCGCCTTCCCGGACGACGAGGGGACGCTCTCGGGCAGGGTGCAGCTCGTCGTCGGCGATCTCCACCGAGGGCGAGAGCATCCTCGACAAAGCCGCATCAAGGATCGAGGTGTACGGGCCGGGCGCGGTCGGACGCGGAGAGTCCGATCCGATCGCCGACAACGACACCGTCGAGGGGCGCACTCGCAACCGCCGTGTCGAGGTACTGATCTCCACGGCCCAGAAGGACGCGGCGCAGACGGTCGAGACGACCGTCCCGCCCTTTGACGGACCCACGGCGACCGGGGAGGAGGGAGTCGTCCCCGAGGACGATGCCACACGGCCGACTCACCTGCGCGCGACAGAGGCCCGGATCGTCAAGGGTCATCTGGTGGTCTCCCTCGAGGCGGTGGTCCAGGACGACGAGGTGGACTCCGTCTGGGGACTCGTGGGGTACGACTCCATGATCGCCCCACGTGACGACCTCCAGGGCCTGCGCACCCACGGTGGGATCGGGGTGCTGACCGGCAGCGTCCTCACGTTCCCCGCCTACCACCAGTTCGATGCGGACCGCCTCCTGGCGCCGCTGACGGATCTGTATCCGGCCAGCCGGATCGACGGCGGGGTACCTCGCGTGCTCGAGCTCGTCTACCCGCGAGACATCCCCGGGATCGCCCCCGGTGGCACGCTCACCCTCCAGCACGGCCGCCCCGGTTCCCGCCACGACTTCCGCCTCACCGATATCCCGATCGCCGGCTGACGATGACTCACGCCTCTGCTCACCACCGGCTGCTGATCACCTGATCGATCTCGGGCCCGTGGCCAGCCGGGTACAGCGGGTCCTCGGTACCTCCGGGAACGTCTTCGGGCGCCTCCCGCACCGCCGCCATCGAGCGCGGCAGATCGATCGGGAGCCGGCCCCGTGCGGGGACCGCGCCGGTGATCGCATCGACCCAGGCCGCGCCGGAGATGCCGAAGCTGCCGGTGAGCGCGTCGCAATGCTCGACGAGCCCGGTGAGCACCGCGGCCCGGTCGAGGTCCACATCGAGGACCAGCGGGCAGTCCGCCCGGATCCGATCCAGCCGGTGCGCGAGCCCGGGCGGGTGCGCGAGGTCTCCCTGGTGGAACCAGGCCTCGAGGAAGAGGTCGTCACGCGGCTGGAAGGGGGCGCCGATCCGCAGCAGCGCGACATCGGCCTCCGCTGGGGAAGCGACCTGCTCCCCCAGAGCGGCGACGACCTCGTCGGGCAGCCCCTCGGCGTAGATCCGTGAGCGGGTGCCGGCTGTGAGCACGGGCAGCACCCCGGCGTCGTCGTGCAGGACGACGACGCTGCTCGCCTGCGCCTCATGGCCCCGGCGCCGGGCGTCCTCAGTGCCGACCAGGGCGTCGGCCGCGGATTCGTCGACGTAGGGGTCATCGAACAGGCCGAGCCGGAACTTCACCAGCAGGAGGCGGCGGGCCGAGGCTGTCACCCGCTCCTTGCTCACCAGTCCCTCGCGGACGAGGTCCAGCAGCAGCTCGGTGCACTCCTCACCGCCGAACTGATCCGCTCCGGCCTCGAGGATGCGCTGCATGCGCTGGGGCGGGGTGAGCTCCTCGACGCCCCAGGCGCGGGCCGGCAGCACCTGATCACCGACGTGGTTGTCGTTGACCAGCTCCCAGTCGCTGACGATCACGCCCTCGAAGCCGAGCTCGCCCCGCAGCAGGCCGGTGAGGACCTGCCGGTTGAAGCCGAAGCCGACCTCCTCGATCGCCTCGCCGTCGATCTCGAGCCCGAGGGGGCGGCCGTAGTACGGCATGATCGCGTCGGCCCCCTCCTCGATGGCCACCCGGAAGGGCAGGAGGTGGTCCTCGAACCGCCCTCCCGGGTAGATCTGGTCCCGCCCGTACGGGAAGTGCGCGTCCTCGCCGTCCTTCTGCGGGCCCGCGCCCGGGAAGTGCTTGACCGTGGACTGCACCGAGGGCTCGTTCTGGTCTCCACGCAGCCCTTCGAGGGCGGCGGTGACCAGCTGGGCCACCAGCTGTGGGTCCTGGCCGAAGCATTCGCGCTGCCGTGCCCAGCGCGGTTCGGTGGCGAGGTCCGCGACCGGATGCAGCGCCGCCCGGATGCCGACGGCGGTGTACTCGCGGCGCACCGTCCGCGCCCAGTCGCGCACCAGCGCGGGGTCGGCGAGGGCACCGAAGCCCAGCGGCTCCGGCCACAGGGAGAAGAACGACGTCACCCACGAGGTCCCGGCGTTCTGCGCTCCGCCGTGGCGGGGATCCGTGGAGATCGTTACCGGGATGCCGTGCGGGGTCTGCTCGGCGAGCTGCTGGAGGCGGTTGTGCCAGCGGGCGGCTGCGCCGGCGCTCTCCAGCCCGTGCACGTTGAAGTAGTTCATGCACTTGCCGAGCACCACCTCCTCAGTGCCGGATTTGGAGATCGCACCGGGACCGTCCAGCAGGGTGCCGTCCGGTCCCGTCTCGATCACGGTGTGGAACATGAGCCCGACCATCTCGGCGAGCGAGAGCCGGTCCAGCAGGTCCTCGGTGCGCTCCTCGGGGCTCCGGCGCGGGTCCTCGAAGGGGTCCATCACGCCGTTGCCGTTCAGGTCCCGGTAGCGGGTGCCATCGGCCGTCCGGCCGAGCTGGGGGCGGGAGCGATCAGCCGTGGGCACGGAAGACCTCCTGCTCGATCACGGGGCGCAGGCTTGCGGCGACCTCGTCTGTCGCGAACCATTCGTGCAGCTGCTCGTCGAGCAGCACGTTGCCCAGAGCACCGAGGATCATCGACTGGTCCAGGGACAGGTGTCGTCGGGCGATGACCCCCGACCCCACCGCCACCGCGTCGTGGAAGCCACCGGAACCGTAGGCACCCAGCTCGGTCTCGATCCGGGAGAGGTTCTCGACCGCGGAGTCGAGCTCGTACTGCAGCGCGAGCGCTCCGGCGTGCGGGGTGATCACCCCGTCCAGTCCCTGCGGGTAGGGCTCCCCCTGCTGCCAGTCGGTGCCCGCCGCGTCGGAGAAGTATCCGGTGGGGTTCAGCCCGAGGGCGTCGACCCCGTACTCGCGGTACTCGGCGTGCGGGTCGGAGCTGGGAGAGAAGCCCCAGTACCCGTACCCGGCCTCGTCAAGTCCGTGCTCGCGCTGGGCCCTCACGTGCAGGGGGTGGTTCCTCCCCCAGCTCCGCGGCCCCCAAGCCGCCTCGGGCACGAAAAGGTCCGGCATCAGCTCCTCGAACATGGACCCGCCCCAGCCGGGCACGATCTCCATCCCTCGATAGGTGTGCGCGCCCTCGAACACGCCCACACCCTCGTGCTCCGTCCACTCCCCGACCGGTGCCATCTCCGGCCAGGTCCACTCCGGCGGGAAGGTGCGGTACGTGGTGTAGTAGGCGCCCGCGGGGATCTGGCCGGTCATGATCCCCAGGTAGGTGACCATGCGCGCCTCGGAGACGGCGGTGTCGTAGTGATGTTCGGAGTGGTACCAGACGTCGGCTCCGGGGATGTCGCCGAACAGGGGTCGAAGCTCGACCCCGTCGCGGCCCGGGTCCTCGACCCAGAAGCCGCCGATGGTCTGGCCCGGCTGGGCATCGACCTCCCGGTCGAAGAACACATCCCAGCGCATCGCATCGAAGAGCCGGCGGGCGCGGCGTCGGTTGGAGGGGTCCGCCTGCGCCAAGACATGCAGCGCGGCGCCGAGCCAGCCCATGTCGACGCTGGAGACGAAGGGCGTCACCGGGTCCCCGGAGCCGGGCCAGCTGCGCAGCACCGAGCGGTCGGCCTCGTCGTACCAGTTGAAGAACATGCCCGAGGCCTCATGGTGCTCCATCGATTCCAGGGAGTCGAGGGTGCGGGAGATCCGGTTGCGGGCGTGGCCGGGAGTGAGCAGGCCCAGCTCGCGCGCGATCAGGACGGACCACAGGGATCCACCGATGTTCGTCGGCGAGGTGTGGCGGGAGTGCCCGGTGAGGTCGGCGCCGATGTTGTCGGAGATCAGGCCGGTCGCCCCGACGGTCATCGCGTCCAGGCTGTGCCAGGTGTCCGCCGCCCAGCGGCGCAACAGCGCCTCCTGGCCCCGGTGCTGGCCCTTGCGTCGTGGGGATCCGGTGGGTCCGGCCGCCGTCGTGGCGGAGCCCGCCGGCGCGGCCGCCGTGCCGGCGAGTGCGCCGGCGCCCAGCAGCGGGACGGTGAGCAGGGTGCGTCGGTCGAAGGTGTTCACGATGCCTCCTCGAGGCGGTGGGGGTTCACTTGATGCCACTGGCGGCGATGCCCTGGATGAAGTAGCGCTGGAAGAACAGGAAGACGACGAGGATCGGCAGGACGACGAGCGTGGCCCCGGCCAGGAGCAGCCCGTAGTCCGTCTGGTTCTGACCGGTCGAGATCAGGGCGAGCGCGACCGGCAGGGTGTAGGTCGACTCGCTGGAGGAGACGACCAGCGGCCACAGGAAGTTGTTCCAGGAGCCGAGGAAGGTGAGGATGCCGAGGGTCGCGAAGGCGGGCCCGGCCAGGGGGAGATAGATCCGGAAGAAGATCGCGATCTCGCCGACCCCGTCGATCCGCCCGGCCTCCAGCAGCTCCCGGGGCAGGCCCAGGAAGAACTGGCGCATGAGGAAGACGCTGAAGGGCTGGACCAGGAACGGCAGGATCAGTGCGGGGATGGTGTTGGCCAGTCCCAGGTTCACGACCAGGACGTACTGCGGGATGAACGTGACCAGGCCCGGGATCATCAGGCAGCCGAGCACCAGCAGGAACAGCACGCGCTGGAAGGGGAAGCGCAGATGCGCGAGCGCATAGCCGAACATCGAGGAGAAGAAGAGGTTCCCCACGGTGACGGCGATCGCGACCACGGCGGAGTTCTGGAAGTAGCGGCCGAAGGGCCGGTCGAAGAGGCGTCGGAAGTTGTCCCAGGTGGGGTTCTCGGGGAGCCAGGTCGGGGGCACCCGCAGCAGTTCGCCCTGGGTCTTCACGCTGCCCAGGAGCATCCACACGAAGGGGGTGATCACCAGCAGCAGGAACGCGGTCAGCACGATGTAGGTCAGGACGGGGCGGCGACGATCGATCATCACTTCTCCCTCATCAGACGGAACTGCGCGAGGGTGACGATGCCGATGACGATGAACGTCAGATAGGCCATCGCGCCCGCAACCCCGTAGTTGCCGAACCCAAACTGGTTGTACGTGTACATCGAGGCCGAGATCGTCGCGTTCAGGGGCCCGCCCTGGGTCATCACGAAGGGCTCCTCGAAGAACTGCAGGTACCCGATCGAGGTGGTGACCATGACGAACAGCATCGTCGGCCGGATCGCGGGCAGGGTGACGTGCAGGAACCGCTGCCAGGAGGTGGCCCCGTCGAGCGCTGCGGCCTCGTGCAGCCCGCGGTCCACGGCCTGCAGTCCGGCCAGGAAGATGACCATCGAGGTGCCGAAGTTGCGCCAGACGGCCATCACGATCAGGGACAGCAGAGCGGTGCGCTCATCCCCCAGCCAGTTGGGTCCGTCGATCCCGACCCAGCCGAGCACTGTGTTCACCAGCCCGTTGTCAGGGCGCAGCAGGAAGCGCCAGATCACGGCGACCGCCACGATCGAGGTCACCACGGGGGTGTAGAACCCCATGCGGAACAGACCGCGCAGGCGGTTCACGCCTTGGTTCAGGCCGAGCGCGGCGGCGAGGCCGGCGACGATGGTCAGCGGCACACCGATCAGCACGAAGACGCCGGTGTTGATCGCGGCCCGGCGGAAGACCGGGTCCCCGAAGGCGGTGGCGTAGTTGTCCAGACCCACGAAGTCGACCGAGAACGGCGAGCGGATATCGCTGATGCGCATGTCGGTGAAGGACATGAACATCGACTGCAGCACGGGCCAGGCGATGAACACCGTGAACAGCACGACGAAGGGCAGCGAGAGGAGGATCCCGGCGCGCGCCTCCGCCGCGGCGCGCCGGCCGCGACGCCGGCGGCCGGATCCGGCCCCGGTACCCGGGGAGGGCCCGGTACCTGAGGCGGCCAGCGGTGCGGCGCTCATCTCAGGCCCCGGTCCCGATGCCCTGCGCCTCGGACTGGACGGTCTCCAGCGCGGTGGCGGGGTCGAGATCCTGTTTGCAGGCCTGCTCGATCTGGGCGTCGAACTTCGCGGCGACCTGCTCCCAGGTGGCGATGGTGGGCGGGGCGAAGGCGGACTCGAGCTGGGTGTGGAAGGCCTCGAACTTCTCGTTCGAGGAGACGGAATCGTCCTCCCAGGCGGCCTGCAGGCTGGGCATCGCGGAGACGATCGAGAACCATTCCACCTGCACCTCGGGGCGCGAGAGGTATTCGACGAGCTTCCAGGCACCGTCACGGTTCTCGGTGCCCTGGAAGACACCGATGTTCGCCCCGCCCAGGAAGCTCGCGCTGGTCTCCTTCTCGGGCATGACGAACACGCCGTACTTCTCGGCGAAGCCCTCGCCGCCGACGTCTTCGACGGCGGCCATCATCCACGGCCCAGAGATGAACATCGGGACCGCGCCGGAGACGAAGTCCTGCTCGGTGGTGCCCTCAGCGGGGGCGGGGTCCGCGATCCCGTCGGTGAAATAGGACTGGTAGTAGGCCAGCGCCTCTTCGTTCTCGGGCGAGACGAAGGTGAACTCCGAGCTGTCCTCGGACACGACGTCCCCGCCGTTGGACCAGCAGAACGGGAGCACGCTCTGCCAGGACCCTTTCCCGCCGGGCTGCAGGGCGATGCCCCACGTCCCGTCCGGCCCGCCCTGCATGGTGCGGGCCATCTCGGCCAGTCCCTCCCAGTCGGTGGGCGGATCGGTGATGCCGAGGGACTCGGCGATGTCCTTGCGGTAGAACACCAGGCGGGTCTCGACGTACCACGGGACCCCGTGGACGGTGTCGCCCACGGTCACGGACTCGAGCGCCCCGGGGAAGTAGTCGTCGGTGGCGATCGAGTCCGGGGTGGGCTCCAGCGCGTCCAGGCTCACGAACTCGGCCATCCAGGTCGAGCCGACCTGGCCGACGTCCGGTGCGGTGCCGGCGGCGATCGCCGAGGTGAACTTGTCGTGAGCACTGTCCCAGGGCAGCGGGGTGACCTCGACGGTGACGTCGGGGTTCTCCTCCTCGAAGCCCTTCAGCAGCTTCGGCAGCGCTTCGCCCTCGGCGCCCATCGCCCAGAGGGTCAGGGCACCGGTGGCCGGGCCGTCCTCGATCGGCTCGGCGGGGGCGGCATCGCCGCCCTCCTCCTCGTCGGGGCGGCCGCAGCCGGCGAGCACGCCGAGTGCGGCGGCGGCGCCGAGACCGGTGACGGTCCGACGGGTGGGTCGCGGGGTGGTGTTCATCGTGACTCCTTGGGTGAGGGTGCGGAAGAGGGGACGGATGACGATGGGCGGGGCGGCACGGGCGGGCATCCGCAGGAGGCGCGCAGCACGAGGGCGGAATCGACGGTGACGGGGTCCTGGACCGGGTCCCCGTCGATCCGGGCGGCGAGCCGGTGGGCGGCGAGGCGGCCGAGCGCGGAGACGTCCTGGCGCACCGTGGACAGGCTCGGGGCGAGGTAGCGGGCGGTGCGGGTGTCGTCCCAACCGGTGACGGCGAGGTCCTCGGGCACGCGTACCCCAGCGGCGGCGAGCCGCGCAATGATCGCGATCGCGAGCTCGTCGTTGCCACAGACCAGGGCGTCGAGCTCGTGGACCGCTCCGTCCGCCAGGAGCTGTTCGGCGACTGCGAACCCGGCGTCCTCGACCGGGTCCACGCTCAGGTGCAGTGCAGGGTCGAGGCCGGCCCCCTCGAGGGCGTCGAGGTAGCCGCGGTGCCGACGGCCGATATCGGATCCGCCCTCGGCGAGGCCGACGAATCCGATGCGGCGGCGGCCGTGGGCGAGGAGGTGCTCGGTCAGCCGGCGGGCGGTCTCCCGGTTCTCCGCGAAGAACGCATCGGCCTCGGGGATGCGGCGGCGGGCGACCGTGACCGTCGGGCGGGCGGCGGCGACCCGCCTGACCGTGTCGTCATCAGCGCCGCTGCGCGCCATGAAGGCGATGCCGTCGACCCGGCCCAGCAGTTCGTGCACCGTTGCGGCCCGGCGATCGTTCGGCGCGACCAGCGTCAGCACGACGGAGAGCCCGAGCTGTGAGGCCGCGAGTTCGAAGCCGACCAGCAGCTCGGCATAGTAGGGGCCGGCGATGTGCGGCAGGACCACGCCGAGCGCCTTGCTGCGACGCACGGCGAGGGCGCGGGCGGCGGCGGCCGGGACGTAACGGAGCTCCTGGGCGGCGGTGAGCACCGCTTCCCGGGTGCGGGGTGCGACGCTGCCGTTGTCCGCGAAGGTCCTGCTCACCGTCGCGATGGAGACGCCGGCACGGGCGGCGACCTCGTAGATGGTGGCGCTGGGCGCGGGATTGATGTTCGAGGTCACGGACCGTCCTCCTCGTCTTCGAGCTGCGGTCGGCGGTGGTCACATCTCCTGAATGGCGATGGAAGCGCTTACAGTGGCGGCGTCATCGTAAGCGCTTCCATTCATGAGGCGCAAGCCTCCCCGGCGGACCGATGCCGCCGCGAGACCCTCCGTCGCGGCTCTCCAGCCGCCGGGATCCGGCCCCGAGGGGGCGTCGCTCCCCGCGCAGCGAAAGGCCCCCGCCGCAAGGCAGGGGCCGTTTCCGTGGCCGAGGGTGCGGCTGCTGCGCCGGGACCGGCGTGCTCCCCGGGTCAGCGCTCGAAGCGGAGATCGATCGCGGCGCCGTGGGCGGGCAGCCCCTCCGCTGCGGCGAGCGCGGTCGCCGCCGTGCGGGCCCCGGCGAGCGCGTTCCGGTCGTAGTCCACGACGTGGATGCCGCGCAGGAAGGTCTGCACCCCCAGACCGCCGTTGAACCGCGAGCTGCCGCCGGTGGGCAGGACGTGGTTGGAGCCGGCGGCGTAGTCGCCGAGGCTCACCGGGCTGTGCGGACCGACGAAGACGGCGCCGGCATTGGTGACGCGGGCGGCGACCTCCGCGGCGTCGGCGGTCTGGATCTCGAGGTGCTCGGCGCCGTAGGCATCGACGACCGCGAGCCCCTGGTCGAGGTCTGCGACCAGCACGACACCGCTCTGCTGCCCGCGCAGCGCCTGCTCGATGCGCTCACGGTGCAGGGCCGGCGGGACCTGCACCCCGAGCTCGGCCTCGACAGCCGCTGCAAGCTGCGGAGAGTCGGTGACCAGCACGCTCGCGGCCAGCGGGTCGTGCTCTGCCTGGGAAATCAGGTCCGCGGCCACGTAGGCGGGGTGGGCGGCGCCGTCGGCCAGGATCGCGATCTCGGTGGGTCCGGCCTCGGCGTCGATGCCCACCGTGCCGCGCACCAGGCGCTTGGCGGCGGCGACATAGACGTTGCCCGGCCCGGTGACCAGGTCCACGCCCTGCAGAGCCTCGCCGTCGCCGAGGTCATCGGCGCCGTGGGCCAGCAGCGCGATCGCCTGAGCGCCGCCGGCGGCGATCACCTCGGTGACCCCGAGCAGCGCGCAGGCCGCCATGATCGTGGGGTGCGGCAGCCCACCGAAGTCCTTCTGCGGCGGTGAGGCGAGCACGATCTGGTCCACACCTGCGACCTGGGCGGGGACGACGTTCATCACCACCGAGCTGGGCAGCACGGCGCGGCCGCCGGGGACGTAGAGTCCGACTCTCCGCACGGGCACCCAGCGCTGGGTGACGGTGCCGCCGGGCACCACCTCGACGCTCTGGGCGGGGCGGGCCTGGGCGGCGTCGACCCGGCGCACCCGCTCGGCCGACTCCTCGAGTGCGGCGCGGATCGCGGGATCGAGCTCTTCGAGCGCGCGCTGCAGCGCGGCCTGCGGGACCCGCAGGTGCTCGGGCCGGACGCCGTCGAAGCGCTCGGAGGCATCGAGCACGGCCTCCGCGCCACGGGCGGCGACGTCCTCGACCACGGGTCGCACGGCGGCGGCCGCGGCCTCGACGTCCAGCTCGGCGCGCGGCAGCGCCGCCGTGAGCTCGGCAGGGGTGAGGGTCCTCGTGCGCAGGTCGGTCACGGCGAGGAACGGTGCGGATTCAGGCATGGAGGCAGTCTAGGAGCGCGCCGCCCGGGAGGCGCACGATGCCCACGTCGCGGAAGGACCTGCGGGCACGACTGCTGCGCGTCAGGATGGTGACGACGACGACGCGTCGCCCACTCCGGTACGTTCTTCCCGAGGGTCGCGGGCGGCGTCGCCGTCTCCGGCCGCCGGGCGATGGACCGTGATCTGGCGAGAGGGACGAGATGATCGACGTCGGGGACGAGGAGCGCAGGGCACGTCCGTGGCGCGTCCGCAGGCTCCGCCGGACGGGTGCCGCCATGGCCTCTCTCGCGCTCGCACTCTCCCTCGGCGCCTGCGAGGCGATCCCCGGCCTGCCCGGGAGCGGGACCGACGAAGAGACCTCCTCCCCCACTGCCGCGGAGCCGATGGACCCCACCGCGGTGGCCGCCGCCGAGAGCACGCCGGTGGATCCCTCCTGGCTGTGTCGCCCCGGCGAGGAGGAGCCCCCTGTGGAGTCCACCGCAGGCGGGACGCTGACCCCGCGAGCGGTGCGGGCCGACGGCAACGTCCTCGAGGTCTCCGGACCCTTCCACCTGGAGGCGGACCACCATTACCGGGGCTTCGCACCGGTGGGGGTGCTGGTGCCCGCCGATCCGGAGAACCGGGGGATCCCGGCCCCGGGCTTCGACGGCGAGCTCGGGGTCGCCGGCGCACCGACCCCGCCGATCGTGGTCCGCGAGCGGGTCGAGGTCCCCGGCGACGGGCCGGCACCGTCGGCCGCCACCGCCCGGCTGACGCTGGGGACCTGCGACGACTCCCCACTGCCGGACGGTCAGTTCCTGCTGCGGCTCAGCGGCGGCAGCATCGACGGCCCCGGCCGCGGCGAGGACGACGCCGGATGGAGCGCTGACGGGGACGTGCTGGTGGACGTCGTCGGCGGCGACGTGGAGGTGGTCCCCGGCGCCGTGACCGCCCCGTCGGGCGAAGTGCCCGTCGATCTCTCCCCACTGCACTGCGGGGCGGAGCTCGCACCGCTGGGCGGCGGTGGGGACGAGCTGTCCGTGCAGGTCGCCGACCCCACCACCGAGGTCTCCACCCTCGTGCCGGAGGACGAGCTCGGCATCTCGGTGACCGCCCAGGTGACGGTCACCTCGCCGGATCTCGGCACCCGAGCGCTGTTCCAGGGCGTCGTGCTGACGAACCCCGCCACCGGGACCGTCGTCGCCGGAGCGCGCAACACCCCCGCCATCGCCCTGCAGTGGATCGACGAGGACGGAGTGACCCGCACCGGACGGACGTGGACCAGCCGGGGGGCCTGCGGCCCCGCTGCTCTGCGCCCCGGCGAGTACCAGGCGCATGCTTTCGCCGCGACCGTCGACGAGGACGGCGCCACCCGACTCGTCCTCTCCGAGCCCTGGACGGTGGAGGTCCTCGAGGAGGACCCCGCCCCGTGAGCGGTGACCCGCGGACACGGGACGCGAGAGGGGGTTCTCACGTACCGTGGTGCCGTCCGGATCGACGGGTGGGACACCACCCGAACGTCGATTAGTCTTGAGGTCAAGACAAATTCCGCATCGACCTGAGGGAGCACGCGACACATGGCGCGCATCATCTACACCCACACCGACGAGGCGCCGATGCTGGCGACCGCATCGTTCCTGCCGATCCTCGATGCCTTCTCGGACACCGCCGGGATCGAGGTCACCACTCGTGACATCTCCCTGGCCGGTCGCATCGTCGCCGCGTTCTCCGACCTGCTGCCCGAGGACCAGCGCGAGGCAGACGCCCTGGCCGAGCTGGGCGAGCTGGCGAAGTCCCCCGAGGCCAACATCATCAAGCTGCCCAACATCTCCGCCTCGGTGCCGCAGCTGAAGGCCGCCGTGGCCGAGCTGCAGGCCCAGGGGATCGCGCTGCCGGACTACCCCGAGTCCCCCTCCACCGACCAGGAGAAGGATATCCGCGCCCGCTACAACTCGGTCATGGGATCGGCCGTGAACCCGGTGCTGCGCGAGGGCAACTCCGACCGCCGCGCCCCCGCCGCGGTGAAGAACTTCGCCAAGGCCCACCCGCACCGCATGGGCGAGTGGAGCGAGGACTCGAAGACCTCCGTGGCGACCATGGACGCCGATGACTTCCGCGACAACGAGCAGTCCGTGGTCCTGGAGGCCGAGGACACCCTGTCGATCGTGCACGTGGCCGCCGACGGCACCGAGACCGTGCTCAAGGCCACCCTGCCGGTCCTGGCCGGGGAGGTCGTCGACTCCACCGTGATGCGCGCCGCCGCGCTGGACGCCTTCCTGCGCGAGCAGATCGCGGCGGCGAAGGAGCAGGGCGTGCTGTTCTCCCTGCACCTGAAGGCCACGATGATGAAGGTCTCCGACCCGATCCTGTTCGGTCACGCCGTGCGCGCCTTCTTCCCTACCCTGTTCTCCGAGTTCGGCGAGCAGCTCTCCGCGGCGGGCCTGTCCACCAACCATGGCCTCGGCGGCATACTGGCCGGGGTCGAGGATCTCGACGCCACCGTGCGCGACGGCGTCACCGCCGCCATCGAGAAGGACCTGGCCGCCGGCCCGGATCTGGCGATGGTCAACTCCCACAAGGGCATCACCAACCTCCACGTCCCCTCCGACGTCATCGTCGACGCCTCGATGCCGGCGATGATTCGCGGCGGCGGCAAGATGTGGAACACGAACGATGCCGAGCAGGACACCCTGGCCGTCATCCCCGACTCCTCCTACGCCGGCCTCTACGCCGCGACCGTCGAGGACTGCCAGGCCCACGGCGCCTTCGACCCGACCACCATGGGCACCGTCCCCAATGTGGGCCTGATGGCGCAGAAGGCCGAGGAGTACGGCTCCCACGACAAGACCTTCGAGATCGCGGCCGACGGTCAGGTCGAGGTGCGCGACGCCGCCGGGACCGTCCTGATGAGCCACGAGGTCGCCGCCGGGGACATCTTCCGCGCCTGCCAGGCCAAGGACGCCCCGATCCGCGACTGGGTCCAGCTCGCGGTGCGCCGCTCCCGCGAGTCCGGGATGCCCGCCGTGTTCTGGCTCGACGAGACCCGCGCCCACGACCGCAACCTCATCGAGAAGGTCCAGGAGTACCTGGCCGCTGAGGACACCGAGGGCCTCGACATCCAGATCATGGCGCCGGTTCAGGCCACCGAGCACACCCTGGCGCGGGTGCGTCGCGGTGAGGACACCATCTCGGTGACCGGCAACGTGCTGCGTGACTACCTCACGGACCTGTTCCCGATCATGGAGCTGGGCACCAGCGCCAAGATGCTCTCGGTGGTGCCGCTGATGAACGGCGGCGGCCTGTTCGAGACCGGCGCGGGCGGTTCCGCCCCCAAGCACGTCCAGCAGCTCATCGAGGAGGACTACCTGCGCTGGGACTCCCTCGGCGAGTTCCTGGCGCTGGCCGAATCGCTGCGCCACCTGGCGCGCACCGCGGACAACGCCCGCGCCGCCGTGCTCGCCGATGCGCTGGACCGTGCCACCGAGACCCTGCTGAACGAGGGCAGGTCCCCGCAGCGCAAGCTCGGCAGCATCGACAACCGCGGCAGCCACTTCTACCTGGCCCTGTACTGGGCGCAGGAGCTGGCCGCACAGAGCGAGGACTCCGAGCTCGCCACCGCCTTCGGCCCGATCGCGAAGGAGCTCACCGACGGGGAGCAGACCATCGCCGAGGAGCTGATCGCGGTGCAGGGCGAGCCCGCGGACATCGGCGGCTACTACCGCCCGAACCTGGAGAAGATCTCCGCGGTGATGCGTCCGTCGGCCACCTTCAACCGAATCCTCCAGGAGATCTCGGCAGCGCTGTGAGGCTGCCGCAGCCCTGAGCCGGGGAGGCCGGCCGGGGCCGCCTCC
>JAKDNE010000296.1 GCA_030451965.1 Brachybacterium sp.
CGCATCGCAACGAACACTCGTGAGCAGTCGGTTCTCGCTGGAGACGATGCGTCGCGCGCTTCCCGCCCCCGCGCGAGCCGCTCGAGCCCCCACTGCGGATCCTGCACATGGGGCGGCTCTCACCGCGCAAGGGTTCGGATCTCGGCCTCGAGGCCGCATCCCTGATCCAGCAGGAGGGACGGCAGGTGGAGTTCACCATGCTGGGCGTCGCCGAGGAGGGGGGCGAATGGTTCGAGAGACAACTGCGCACCCAGGCGGCCGAGAGCGGTGTGGACGTCAAATTCGCCGGGCTCCAGCGGGACATCTGGCCCTACCTGGCCAGTGCGGACATCCTGCTCGCCCCGTCGCGCTTCGACGAGCCCTTCGGGAACTCGGCGGTCGAGGCCGTCCTCGCGCTGCGCCCCGTCATCGCGAGCGACTCGAGCGGCCTGCGGGAGGCGGCCGGAGGTTATCGCACCACCCGCCTGGTGCCCCCCGGGGATGCGCGGGCGATCGCCGACGCCCTCGTGGACGTCACCGACTCCTGGTCGGACATCGTGCGGTCGTTGAGGACGAGCCGAAAAGAAGCGCTGCGGCGCTACGATCCCGCGAGCTACCGGGCGACAATCAACCGCGCCTGCGGAGTAGAGAGCAGGGGGCACTGGGAGAGCGCCTCGTCGTGACCTGGGCGGAGCGGGAACGGACGCGCCGCAGGTCGAAAGCTCATTTCGCAAAGGTCCTGCTGGACGTTGGGGGCTGAGCCGACTATATTTGGGCAATGCGTCACAATACGGACATTCCGTGGTCGAGGAGGATCATGGCCGCCGCTGAGCCGTTCAGCAGCCGGTTTCACGCATACGAGGGCGAGTACAAGACACGCCACCAATCGCAATCAGCAAGCGAGGGGACTCAGCATGCAGCCCACAGTTCGTATTCTCGGGACCCATGGGGTCCCAGCGGCCTACGGGGGGTTCGAGACGGCCGCCGAGAACGTCGGCCTGTACCTCCGGGATCGGGGATGGCGGGTCATCGTCTACTGCCAGCTCCCGGGCCACGGGGCCACGACCACCGACGAGTGGAACGGCCTCGAACGGGTCCTGATACGTGAGCCGCGAGAGGGTTGGCGCGGGACATCCGCATTCGATCTCACCTCCGTGCGCCATGCTCTGCGCGCCCATCGAGCAGGAGAGGTGTGGCTGACCTTCGGGTACAACACCGGGGTCTTCGACATCGTGCCGCGTCTGCGCCGGATCCCCAATGTCATCAACATGGACGGCATGGAATGGACCCGGAAGCGCTGGGGCCTCGCCAAACGGGCGATCCTGCTGGCCAACGAGCGGCTGGCCGGCCTCGTCGGCGACGTGCTGATCGCCGACCACCCCGTGATCGCGGAGTACCTGAGCCGACATTTCGGCCGGCGACGCGTCACCACCATCACCTACGGGGCGCACGAGGTCCTCGACGCTCCGACCGGGCCCGTCGAGGCCGAGGGCCTGCACCCCGGACACTATGGCATCGTCGTCTGCCGCCCGATTCCCGAGAACTCGGTGCTCGAGATCGTCTCCGCCTGGTCGCGACGGCATCGCGGTATGCCGCTCGTCGTCGTCGGTCCCTATGAGAGCCACGAGCCGTACGCCGCGGCGGTGATGGCGGCTGCCTCCGACGAGGTGCTGTTCCCCGGCGCGATCTTCGATCCCGAACGGCTCTCCGCGCTGCGCCACCATGCCGGGCTCTACCTCCATGGCCACACCGTCGGCGGCACCAACCCGTCCTTGGTCGAGGCCATGGCGGCCGGCAACGCCGTCGTCGCCCACCGGAACGTCTACAACTCCTGGGTCGTCGGTGACGACAACGAGCACTTCTCCGACTCCACCGAGCTGGCAGGGATCCTCGACGAGCTGGTGGATGACGCCCCACGCCGACGCAGGATGGGTGCGGCGAACCGAGCACGATTCCGCAGTGAGTTCACCTGGTCGAAGATCGGTGATCAGTACGAGAGGGCACTGCTGAAGGCCCTCCGGCAGAGGGTTCCCGCGTCCTCGCACGCTGACGCCCCAGAGACGAAGGGAGCCCTGCGATGATCGACGTCGCCGTCGTCGGACTCGGCAAGATGGGCCTGTCGCACCTGTCGATGATCAACGCACATCCTGATGTCCGTGTGGTCGGCATCTGCGACGCCACCGGTTACATGCTGGACATCCTGACCAAATACACCGGCCTGCCGACGTTCAAGGACCTCACCCGGATGCTGGACGAAGCCCGGCCCGATGCCCTGATCGTCGCCACCCCTACCCACCTCCATTCGGGGATGGTGCGCGAGGCGCTCCGCAGGAACATCCACGTCTTCTGCGAGAAGCCCTTCATGATCGACCCCGCCGAGAGCGAGGAGCTCGCCTCCCTCGCACGTGGGTCCGGGCTGGTCACCCAGGTCGGCTACCACAACCGCTTCGTCGGCACCTTCTCCGAGGTGCACCGCCTTCTCGAGCTCGGCGCCCTGGGAACGGTGACCACCGCTCTGGCGGAGGCCTACGGTCCCGTCGTCCTCAAGGAGGCCGGCACCACCTGGCGGAGCCGCCGTGCGACCGGAGGCGGGTGCCTGTACGACTACGCGGCCCACCCCCTGAATCTGCTCACGTGGTATCTCGGCGCACCGACAGGGGTCAGCGGCAGCCGCTTGACCAGCATTTTCTCGACGCACATCGATGATGCCGTCGCGACCACCCTGCACTACCCCGGCGCCACCGCGCAGCTCATCGCGAACTGGTCCGATGAGTCCCAGCGGAAGATGACGACCCAGATCACGCTGTGGGGGACCCACGGCAGGATCCATGCAGACCGACAGGAGATACAGGTGTATCTGCGCGACACTGCTCCGGTTCCCGAGGGCTACCGCCCTGGATGGAACGTGAAGTACACGACCGAGCTCATGGAGGCTCCCTGGTTCTATCTTCGCGGCGAGGAGTACAGCAACCAGCTGGACGCCTTCGTCCAGCGCGTCATGGCCTCTGCACCTGAGGGGCAGAACGACTTCACCTCCGCTGCGATCACCGATGAGTGCCTCGCGATGATCATCGAGGATGCTGCCCGGGTCGATGCACCGCTGCGCTCGGCCTCTGCCGCCCCGCCGCCGACATCGCTCCCCACCCGGGCGCGCAGCGCATGGCGCGTGCTCCGAGGGGAGGCCGTGCGATGACCGCCACGACGACGCGGACCATGGACCGCCTGCTCTTCGGGGACAACCAGTTCTTCGGCATCAACCACATGTCGGAGGAGAAGGCTCGCAGCCAGCAGATGCGGTTCCAGGACACCGACGCGATCATGGAGGTGCTCGACGCCGCCCGCGACGAGGGGGTGTCGACCTTCATGTGCACCACCCACGACAGGATGCAGGAGGTCTGCGACCTCGTCCGTGCCGACCCGGCCCACTACGCGGGCATGACGTTCTATCCCTGCATGCCCTACGCCCACAAGTACGCCAATGCGATCACCGAGGAGGGCTTCCTCGGCGCGGTCCGGAAGTTCCTTCCCGACACCGGCCTCATGGACAGCGTCGCCCGAGGGACGTCCTCCTTCGCCCGGAAGGACATCGAGGGCATCTCGACGCTCCTCATCGATGCCGAGCTCAAGATGTTCAGCGGCCTTCCCACTCCCGTGATCTGGATGCAGAACGTCGTGGTCGATCTGCTCTCCGGCCTCGGCTTCACCGAAGCGTTCCGCATATTCGCGGACCACGTCCGAGCGCGCTACAACGCTGAGCCCGGCTTCATCACCATGAATCTCCCGCGGCTGCTGGACGACCTCGACGCAGTGGGGATCCAGAACCCGATCGTGTGCTCGAACATCAACAAGCTCGGTTTCCGCATGTCCGGTGGGGTCGACGGGTATCTGGACGCGATCGAGAAGCGTCCTTTCCGTGCCGTCGCCATGTCCGTCTTCGCCAGCGGTGCGCTGCCACCCAGGGAGGCGCTCGAGTGGGTGTGCGGCCTCCCGAATCTCGAATCGATCGTCTTCGGCGCCTCGAGCCGGGCGAACATCGCCTCCACGGCTCGACTCGTCGAGGAGCTCTGGCCACGCGAGG
>JAKDNE010000297.1 GCA_030451965.1 Brachybacterium sp.
TCCGGTGACCTTTCGATTTTCAGTCGAACGCTCTACCAACTGAGCTACAGAGCCGTGGTCGCTGAGAGCGACCGGAGTCAAGGTTAACAGCCCTCGCGGGCTGCTCCCAACCCCGCGCCCCGGGTGAGAGGCATGCCACGGCCCGCGCCTCAGGCGGGCCGTGGCTCGGATCTGGAGAGCTGGTCAGGAGACCCGGACGAGCGTCTTGCCGAAGTTGCGCCCGTGCAGCATGCCGACGAATGCCTCCGGGGCCTGATCCAGGCCCTCGGTGATGTCCTCGGTGTGCTGCACCTGACCGGAGGCGACCCAGCCCGTCATGTCCCGCAGGAAGTCCTCGAACATCGCTCCGACGAACTCGCGCTGGATGAAGCCGCGCAGGGTGAGGCTCTTGGAGAGCACGGACTGCATGAGCAGCGCGCTGCGGTCGGGGCCCTCCGGCAGCGAGGTCGCGTTGTAGTGCGCGGCCAATCCGCACACCGGCACCCGTGCGAACTCGTTCAGCTGGGGCAGCACGGCCTGCCACACGGCGCCGCCCACGTTCTCGAAGTACACGTCGATGCCGTCCGGTGCGGCGTCGGCGAGGCGTCCGGGCAGGTCTGCGGCGCGGTGGTCGAGTGCGGCGTCGAAGCCGAGCTCGCGCAGATGGGCGACCTTCCGCTCGCCGCCGGCGATGCCGAGGGCGCGGGCGCCGTGGAGCTTCGCGATCTGGCCCACGGCGGAGCCGACCGGTCCGGTCGCGGCGGCGACGGCGACGGTCTCCCCGGACTGCGGCTTCCCGATGGCGAGCAGTCCCGCATAGGCGGTGAAGCCGGGCATCCCGAGCACCCCGAGGGCGGTCGTCACGGGTGCGGCCGACGGGTCCAGGCGCCGCAGGCGGTCCGCGGGCTCGAGGCTGTACTCCTGCCAGCCGCCGTAGGACAGGACGGTGTCACCGGGGGAGAAGCCGTCGGCCGCGGACTCGACGACCTCGGAGACGGTGCCGCCCTCGATCACGTCGCCGACCTCCATCGGCGCGGCATAGGACTTCGCCGCACTCATGCGACCGCGCACGTACGGATCCAGGGACAGGTAGCGGGTGCGCAGCAGCACCTGGCCGGACGCGGGGGAGGGGACCTCGACGACGTCATGCCGGAAGTCATCCGAGACGGGCTCGCCGTGCGGGCGGGCGGCCAGGCGGATGCGGTGGTTTCGACGGGTTGTGCTCATCCCTCGAGCGTAGAGGCGGCGGGGCCGGGAGCGGCCGGCCTCATGCTGTGAGACGGGGCCCGGCGGAGCTCGGCGCCTGGCCGAGCGCTGCGGGATCCGGCAACGGAGAAGGCCCCGGAACCATGTGCCGGGGCCTTCTCACATGGGCGACCCTGACCGGACTTGAACCGGCGACCTCCGCCGTGACAGGGCGGCGCTCTAACCAACTGAGCTACAGGGCCTCGCAGGCCGGAGCGCTTCACCTGCTCGCTTCGACCTGAACAACTCTACCGGACGTTCTCGCGGCTCAGCACCACTTTCGCTGTGAGCCGT
The DNA here is from genome assembly GCA_030451965.1 of Brachybacterium sp. Lineage (GTDB taxonomy): Bacteria > Actinomycetota > Actinomycetes > Actinomycetales > Dermabacteraceae > Brachybacterium. The sequence goes on from JAKDNE010000297.1 coordinate 1,519, forward strand.
CTCGCAATTCCGAATCGCCTGGTCGTGGCGTGTTCGTCGCGACCGGAGCGAGTACCCCCAACGGGATTCGAACCCGTGTCGCCGGCGTGAAAGGCCGGTGTCCTGGGCCTCTAGACGATGGGGGCCCTGGGCAGAGAACTGCCCGACGAAGAGCATACCCATCTCACGGATCTGTCGCCTCCGAGTTCCGCATCGATGCGGCGTATCCGACACCTGCGGATCGCGCATGATTCGATGGGCCCATGATCCGGATCAGTCGTGAGGAGTTCGAGGAAGCGGTCGACGATGCCCTGGACTCGCTGCCCGAGGAGATCGCCCGCGCCATCGCCGAGGCGAACGTCGCGATCCTGGTCCAGGAGGAGCCGACGCCCGAGCAGTCCGACGGGAGGGAGCTGCTGGGTCTGTACGAGGGGATCCCGCTGGACCAGCGCAGCATCTTCCAGGGGTACGCCCAGCCGGACCGGATCTTCATCTTCCGTGGTCCGCTGCAGCGCCACGCGTCCTCTCGCGAGCACCTGGTCGAGCAGATCGCGGTGACCGTGCTGCACGAGGTCGGCCACCTGTTCGGCATCAGCGACGCCCGCCTCCATGAGCTGGGCTGGGGTTGATCAGCGGAGCAGTGTTCCAGGGTGGTCAGAGCGGGTCGGAGTCGAGGCCGGTGAGCCCGGCCTCGTGGGCGATGATCGCGATCTGCACCCGATTGGTGCAGTCGAGCTTCGCGAAGATCTTCGACACGTGCGCCTTCACCGTCGCCTCGCTCATGAACAGCCGCATGCCGATCTGGGCGTTGGAGAGACCGGCCCCGACCGCACCGAGCACCTCGGTCTCGCGCTCGGTGAGCTGGTCGATCTCGGGGTGACGATCCTGGCGCGAGCCCGGGTTCGCGTCCGAGAAGTGGGAGAGCATCCGCCGGGTGATGGTGGGGGAGAGCATCGCGTCGCCGCCGGCGACCACGTGGACCGCGCGGGCCAGGTCCTGCGGCGGGGTGTCCTTGAGCAGGAAGCCGCTGGCCCCGGCCTCGAGCGCCTGGAACACGTACTCGTCCATGTCGAAGGTGGTGAGCATGATGATCTTGGGCGGGTGGGGCAGCTCGCAGACCGCCTCGGTCGCCCTGATGCCGTCGAGCTTCGGCATCCGCACGTCCATCAGCAGCACGTCCGGACGGTGCTTCTGCACCAGTGTCACCGCCTCTGCGCCGTCCCCGCCCTGGGCGACCACCTCGATGCCGGGATCCGCTCCGAGGATCATCGCCAGCCCGGCGCGCACCAGGGAATCGTCGTCGATCAGTCCTACGCGCGTCACGTCGCCGTCGGCCACGGGATCACCGCCCTCACTTCGAATCGTCCGTCATCGGTGGGTCCTGCCGTGATGGTCCCGCCCGCGTGCGTCACCCGCGTCTCGATCCCCGAGAGCCCCATCCGTGCCCCGGGAAGATCGGTCGTGAACCCCTTGGGGAGAACATTACTGACCTCGATCACCAGCTCCGTGCCGGGCTCGCCGATCAGGGCCACCCGCGCCTTGGTGTGCACGGCGTGCTTGTGGAGGTTGGTCAGTCCTTCCTGCACCACCCGGTAGGCGGTGCGCGCCAGCGGATCCGGCACGTCGTCGTCGATGAAGTCGAAGAGGTCCACGGCGACCCCGGCCTCCTGCGAGGTGGTCACCAGGCGGCGCACGTCCTCCCAGGTCGGCTGTGGCGCGAGCGGCGCCTCCTCGCCGTCGCCGCGCAGCACGCCCAGCACTTCCCGCAGCTCCGAGAGCGCGGTCGTGGCGGTCTGCCTGATGAGGCCGGCGGACTGCTGGACCTGGGCGCGCTCGAGATTCGGGTTCACCTCGAGCGCGCCGGCGTGCATGGCCACCAGCGAGATCTTGTGGGCGACGATGTCGTGCATCTCGCGAGCGATGCGGGTGCGCTCCGCGCGTCGTGCCTGATCCTCCGCCGCCGCGCGACCGGTCTCCGCCTGCTCCGCCCGCTGCTGCAGCTGCGCCAGCAGCGCGCGACGGGTCGAGGTGTACATGCCGGTGGCGGCCGAAGCCGCCACGACCAGGAGGATCACCAGCAGCCCGGTCAGTCCGATGCGCGGCCCGAGACCCAGCTCGAGCAGTGAGGGCACCGCACCGGTGACCACCGCCAGCACCGCGACCAGGAAGATGAGCAGGCGGTGGTGGCTGCGCGTGGAATAGGCGTAGGTGACGATGATCAGCACCGTGAGGGACAGCGACAGGGCGTTGACCGCCAGCAGCACCGGCAGCAGCCAGCGCCAGTGGCGATGGCGGAGCAGCAGTGCGAGGCCGAGCACGACCATCAGCCCGGCCCGCCATAGGTCCAGGGACGAGGTGGCGAACACCACCTGGGCCACCGCTTCGGCCGTCACCACGGCGAGCAGGAGGATCTCCAGCCAGCGGTGCCGCGTCGGCGCTCCCAGTTCATCCACGGCCTCACTCTACTGGGGCCTCCCCTCCCACCAGGGCCCTCGTGGGGTGGGCGGGAACGAGCAGCGACCCAGGTCGCTCCCGGCGTCGACGGAGG
>JAKDNE010000018.1 GCA_030451965.1 Brachybacterium sp.
CTCCGGGGCGGGGACTGGTGGGAGGCAGGGGTGTGGTCATCGTCGGCTCCTCGGGTGGGGCTCTGGCCATCGGGGTCAGCACCTCGGATCAGGTGCTGCTCTCGACGAACTTCATCGAGTAGTCACACTCTGCGGGCCCCACAAGGCCCCCGGAACCCCCGGATATGAAGAACTTCTTCGATATTTCTGTCCTGCAGAACTTTTCTGTGGCACCGTGTCCGCATGGCTCACGACGAGGTGGCATCCCGCCGGGCGACGACCGAGGACGATTCCTTCGACCCGCTGATCATCGGCCAGCGCATCCGCGCCCGCCGGCAGGAGCGGGGCCTCTCCCTGGCCGAGCTCGCCGCCGGGGTCGGGCGGGCACCCTCCCAGCTGTCGGTGATCGAGAACGGCAAGCGCGAGCTGAAGCTCGGCGAGCTGCGCCGGATAGCCCGCGCACTCCAGGTGGGAGTGGATGACCTGCTGGACTCGGAGCCGCCCTCGCGGCGGGCGGCGCTCGAGATCGCCCTGGAGAAGGCACAGGCAGGGGCGCTGTACCGGAGCTTGCCGCTGCCTGAGCTGCCGGTGCGCAGATCCCTCTCCGATGCGGCGATCGAGACCATCCTGGCGCTGCATGAGGAGCTTCGTCAGCTGCACGAGGAGCGCGCTGCCACCCCGGAGGAGGCGCGCCGGGTCAACGGACAGCTGCGCGAGGAGCAGTCCCGGGCCGGGAACTATGACGCCGCGCTCGAGGCGGTGGCCCGGGACCTGCTGGAGCAGATCGGGCACCGGGGCGGGCCCCTCTCCCAGAGCAAGGTGTCGCTGCTGGCGGCGAAGCTCGGGTTCTCGCTCCACTCGGTGCCGGACCTGCCGCACTCGACCCGGTCGATCACCGACTCGGAGCACATGCGGATCTATCTGCCGCTGGGCCGATCCTCCTCGGATCCGCGCTCCACGGTGCTGCAGGCGATCGCCGCGCACGTGCTGGGCAAGGGTGAGCCCGCCGACTACGGCGAGCTGCTGCGCCAGCGGGTGGAGACGAACTACCTGGCCTGCGCACTGCTGCTGCCCGAAGGTGGGGCGTTGGACTTCCTGCAGAGCGCGAAGACGCAGCGGCAGCTGAGCGTCGAGGACCTGCGCGACGAATTCGCGGTGAACTACGAGATGGCCGCCCATCGCTTCACGAACCTGGCCACCCATCATCTGGATATCCCCGTGCACTTCCTGAAGGTGCACGCCTCCGGCACGATCCTCAAGGCCTACCAGAACGATGCGGTGCGCTTCCCCACCGATGCCCTCGGCGCCGTGGAGGGGCAGCGGGTGTGCCGCTGGTGGAGCGCGCGGCGGGTGTTCCGCAGCGAGGACCGGATGCGGCAGTACTGCCAGTACACCGACAAACCGGGCGGGACCTACTGGTGCACCTCGCACATCGAGTCGGGGCCGGGCGGGGAGTTCTCGATCTCGGTGGGCACCGCCTACCAGCACACCAAGTGGTTCCGGGGCCGGGAGACCACCGTGCGCCATGCCTCCTCCTGCCCCGACCCCACCTGCTGCCGGGAACCGGATCCTGCGCTGGTGGACCGCTGGGAGGGATCGGTGTGGCCGGTCGCGCGCCTGCACGCCTCGCTGCTGGCCGCGATGCCGACAGGCACCTCACCGGGGTGGACCGGGTGACGATGCTCGAGTTCCTCGAGCGGCATGCGCCGACCGGCGCAGCCGACGGGGCGTGAGCGCCGCCGGCCCCGCTATCCCCGCGCGACCCCGACCAGCAGCAGGGCGGCCAGCGCCCCGTAGACGGTGCCGGCAGTCGCATCCAGGGCCAGACGGACGCGGCGCCGACCGAGCACGGCGTCGCGGAAGACACCGGCGGCGCTGCCGATGGCGATGTCCGTGACCAGCCCGGTGAGCTGGAGCAGCAGACCGAGCATGAGGATCTGGCCGAAGGGATGCTCGCCCGTCGAACCGAGGAACTGAGGCAGGAAGGCGACGAAGAAGAGCGCGATCTTGGGGTTGGTGAGATTCACCAGGAAACCACGACGGAACACGTCGGGGACGGTGTGCGCCTCGGCGATCGCGGCCCCAGCGTTCCGCCAGGTGGTGACGGCGAGGAAGAGCAGATACCCGGCCCCGGCGATCCGGATCGCGTCGAGCGCGGCGGGCAGCTGCGTCAGCGCGACCCCCAGCCCCGTCGCCGCGACGAGCACCCAGAGGGTCATCGCGGAGGTCACGCCGAAAGCCCCGCGCACCGCCGCCCCCCGACCCTGGTTGATCCCGGTCGCGATCATGAAGGCCATGTCCGGTCCCGGGGTCACCAGGATCACGAGCACCGCCACCAGGAACGCGGGCAGGACGGACACATCGAGCACTTCGCCACCTCGGACTCTCAGCGGGAGAATCTCCCCCAAACCTCGCCCTCACCTGGGCCAACAGCGAAGATAGAGGGTGGCGATGCGGCGCCGCAATCACCGAGTTGCGGACAGGATGCGGGATGCTCCAGCATTCTGCTGAGCGGCGTTACGCTGAGTGTGTGCTCGACGACCTGGACCACCGCCTCATAGCGCTTCTGCGCTCCAACAGCCGTGCCCCGGTGGCGGTCCTGGCGCGGGAGCTGGGGATCAATCGCTCGACCGTCACCTCACGGATCGACCGCCTCGTGGACACGGGGGTGATCGAGGGGTTCACGATCCGGGTCAGCAGCGACCTCCAGCAGGACTCCGTACAGGGCGTCATGCTGGTGGCCACCGAGACCCGGCGCAATCACGACATCGTCCACGAGATCCGCGGCTACCCGGAGATCGAGGAGTTCCACTCGACCACCGGGACCTGGGACCTGGTGATCCAGCTGCGCTGCCGCAACCTCTCCGAGTTCGATCTGGTGCTCGAACGCGTCCGTGCCATCCCGGGAGTGAACTCCACGCAGACGAGTCTGCTGTTCAGCTCACTGCGCACCGAGTAGGCACCGCGGCGGGGCCTCACGTCTCGATGAGCCGTGCAGAGATCACGGTGTTGTCCAGGTGGTGCTCGTCCCCGTCCAGGTCGCCGCTGCAGGTGATCAGTCGCAGCTCCGGTCCGTCAGTGTTGCCGTAGACGGCCACGGTGGGGAACTCGTCCTTGGGGTACCGGGCCGCGTCGTAGACCTCGAAGGTCGCGACGGTCCCGTCCTCGCGGTCGACCTCGATGCGGTCCCCGGATTCCAGCGCTCCGAGCTCGAAGAAGACCGATGGATCTCCGTGCCAGGTCACGTGGCCCTCGATGACGGCAGGTCCGGTCTCTCCCGGGGTGGGTGAGCCGTCGAACCAGGCCGTGAGATCTGCCTGTTCGCCGCGCGGGGCGAGCAGCTCTCCGTTCTGTCCGAGACCGATCGGGAACACCTGCTCGTCGACACCGATCGCGTCGATCCGCAGTCCGGTCGGCTCCGAGGAGTCCATCGGGGTCACGCCAGTCGACTCCGGTGCGGCGGTGGTGGCCTGCTGTGAGGGTTCGGCCGACGCGTCGACCGGGACGGGTGACGCCGCTGCGCCCCCGCTGTCCGACGGCTCCTCGCCGCCGCCGTCCGACGGCTTCTCAGCGCCGCCGCTGTCGGACATCGGTCCGCTCGTGCGCAGCGCGGGCTCCGGTGGGGCGCCGACCTGGCTGGTCAGTGCGAACACCAGGAGCGCCGCGCCGAGCAGCGCGAGGATCGTCAGAACGACGGCCGCCGTGCGGCGACCGCCGTTCCGACGGGATGCTCCCTGGGGAGTCATCTCACTTCTGCGTCTGACGACGGCGCAGGGCGAAAGCACCCGCGGCCGCTGCGGTCAGCAGGCCGCCGCCGGCCAGCATGGCACCGGACTGCTCGATGCCTGCGGTGGTTCCGTCACCGGTCTCGGCACCGCCCTCGGGCCACTGCTCCATCTGGGCCAGGTCGAGCGTGCCGCAGGCGGCCGGGTCGGTGGCCTCGGACGGCAGGCTCGGGTCCAGGTCGGACATATGGTCGCCGTCGTAGGTGCCGTTGCCGTTGTAGTCCACGCCGTGCAGCACCACGGAGCCGTCACCCTTGGCGAGGCTGGCGGCGACATCGTCGGTGACCTCGAAGGTGCGCTCGTAGCTCGCGTCACCGACCGGGAAGCGGTCGACGGCCAGGGCGCTGTCGGGGCTGGTGTCACCCTCCTTCGTCAGCGAGACCTGCACGCCGCCGTAGGAGTCGGCCGCATCGGTGGTCTGGATCGCCCCGTCGACACCGGTGCCCTCCATGTTCGGGTCCGGGCACTGGTTGGTGCCGCCGATGTGGATGTGCTGGGCGTGGGGGGCTTCGGCGAGCATGCCGGAGCTGTCGACCTTCACGGTGACCTCGTTGCCGTCGAGCGTGATCCACGCCGTGCCGGAGGAACCGGAGTCGTTCAGCTCGCTGAGGTGCGCCTCGAGGGTCGCGGTTCCCTGCCCGCCGTCATGATCGTCGGCCAGCGCGGCACCCGAGGCGCCGAGCGTGCCGAGGGCGATCGTGGCCGCGAAGAGGGGGAGCAGTCGCTTCGTCGTCGTCGTACGCATGATGACTCCTTCGTCGGATGCCGGACGACCCTGCGGCCGTCGTGGGCGGCGATCCAGGAGGGGTTCGGAGCATGACGGGAAGTGGATTGGATGAATTTTCGAGGCGATGCAGACGGGGTCACCTCCGGGACCCCCGCCCAAGCATGACGCAGAATGAGTTCCACCGCGCATGGCGCCCTTCTGCGCAGGGCGAGGGGCACAGACGGAGCGTGAGGGAGGGAGGCGGCAGTGGTCAGTTCCCCCACCGGTCTGCCGACGCTCCTCTTCGGTCCACTCTGGGTCGACTACCGCATCTCGCCGGCGCCGGGCTCCGGCACCGCCACGCTGCTGAGCGCCGTGCTGTGGATGCCTTTCCCGTCCGGATTCCTCGGCGTCGCCCGTCGGTACGTGCTGGCCTGGGGGGATGTGCTCATGATGCGCAAACAGCTGTATACGCTGTCCCGCCTCGCGGAGGGCACTGCGACTGCCCGGACATGACGAGACCCCCTCCCGGGAGGGGGTCTCGTCATACCTACTGGTGGAGACTAGGGGGGTCGAACCCCTGACCTGAAGCTTGCAAAGCTACCGCTCTACCAACTGAGCTAAGTCCCCGTGCGTGGAAGATCAGACGGTGCGGGCCGGTGCGGGCTGTGCCGACACCGACTCCATGTCCTGCTCGGCGGAGATGCGCTCCGCCTCGTTCCACAGATCATTGCGGATGCGGTCGGATTCGACCTTCCGCCACGCGAGGAGACCCGCGATCGACGTCCCGGTCAGGACGGCGGCGGCGGTGATGAACTTCTTCATGAGTTCCTCCGATCCTCGAAGTGGGCCTAACTGGACTTGAACCAGTGACCTCTGTCTTATCAGGACAGCGCTCTAACCGACTGAGCTATAGGCCCGGGTGGGGATCACCACCGGAGCATCTCCGGATGTCGACCACCGACGCACAACTGTACGGCGCACGTGGCGCGGCGTCCAACTCGCGGGGGCGGGTGTTCCGGAGGTCACAGCGCTCTGCAGGCAATCCGTTCCGGCCCCGGCTCCGAACTGCCTATGTGACTCCCCGTCCCGGGGATGTCCGGCACCCGCATCCCGATGCGTGCCCCAGCACCACCAGGGAGAAGATCATGACCACATCAGCCATGCCGCCCACCTGATCGATATCCTTCTGATGCCTCAAGCCATGGCGGAGCCGGGCTGGGCGGAGGACACTGCACTGGCACCCCGAGCGGCCGTGCGGTGACCATCCTGCCACCCCTCCCGTCCGCTCAGGCCCATCATGAAGGAGTTGCATGCCTCCAGAGCCCACCCCGGCCGACTCGGCGCGCCGGGTCCCCGCTGGCGACGAGCTGCGCCCACTCCGCGGCGAGGAGCTCCGCTCGCCCAGCCCCGCGGACCTGCTGGCCCGCATCGCCCTCGGCGACGAGGACGCCTTCTCGCGACTCTACGACGACTCCGCGCCGTTGCTGTTCGGACTGATCCGACGGGTGGTGCGGGACGTGGCGATAAGCGAGGAGGTGCTGCAGGAGGTCTTCGTGGAGGTGTGGCGCAAGGCAGCTCGTTTCGAGGCCCACCGGGGCAGCGCACGAGGATGGCTGTGCACCATCGCCCACCGCCGTGCAGTGGACACCGTGCGATCGAGCGAGGCGGCACGGCGACGAGATTCCGAAGAAGGTCTGCTGCAGATGGAGCAGCAGGTCGTGGATGTGCAGGAGGAAGCGATCATGAGGGTCGAGAGCAGGCGGGTGACGACCGCCATGGGCGCGCTGACCGCGTCGCAGGCCGAGGCGATCCGCCTCGCCTACTTCGGCGGCTACAGCCACCGGGAGGTCGCCGCCCGGCTCGATATCCCTGTCGGAACGGCGAAGACTCGGATCCGCGACGGCATGATCGTGCTGCGGGATCGGCTGGGGGTGACCGCGTGAACGAGCAGAAGCACACCATGACCGGTGCCTGGGCGCTGAACGCCCTGGACGCCGAGGAGCGCGAGCAGGTGCGCCGCTGCCTCGAGGAGGATCCCGAGGCCGCCGCCGAGGCCGCCGGCTTCGAGGAGACCGCCGCCGAGCTCGCCGCCAGCCTCCCCCCGCTCGCCCCGCGACCGGAGCTGAAGGCCGCGGTGATGGCCCGTCTCAGCACCACCCGCCAGCTCTCCCCGCTGTCGGAGGAGGAGCTGCCGGAGGCAGACGCGGCAGAGCCTGTCGCCACCGCACAGAGCCGCACCCCGTCCTCGCCCTCGGCTGCTCCGTCGGCCGACGACACCTCGACGCCGCCGTCCCCGCCGGCCCGGGTCGTCTCCCTGGACCGCTACCGGGCGAGCGTGCGACGCGGCCGCTGGTCCGCGGTCGCCGCGGCGGCGCTGCTGCTGACCACGATCGCCGGCGCTGGGCTGTGGAACAGCGAGCGCATCGCCGAGCAGGAGGCCCGCACCTCGCTCGAGGCCATGGCCACCGAGCAGGCGAGCGCCGAGGCGGAGCGCGCGACGCTCTCCACGATCCTCGCCTCCGATGATGTGGCGCATCTGGCCGTCCCCTCCCAGGACGGCGGTTCCCTGCAGCTGATGTACTCCCGTGAGCAGCAGGCGATGCTCGTGCAGGCCGCAGACCTGCCGACCCTGCCCGAGGACGAGGCCTACCAGCTGTGGATGATCGATGACTCCGGCATCACCAGTGCCGGGATGCTCCAGGACCCGGCCGACGCCGTGACGCATGAGGGCGAGATCCCCGAGGACGTGACGGTCGGTCTGACCATCGAGCCCGCCGGCGGCTCGGAGCAGCCGACCATGGATCCGATCGCGGCCGGCGTGCTGTCATGACCGCCCCGGCCCTGCGCACCGCCCGAGCCCGCCGATCCGCCCCGGGCTGGTCGGCGGCGTCCGGAGTGGTCGCCGGGCTGGTGCTGGTGGCCGTCGCGGAGCTGCTCTCCCTGGCCTTCGCCTCCTCCTCCGCGCCCTTCGTGGCCGTCGGCGGCGCCTTCGTCGATGTGGTCCCGCCCGGCGTGAAGGACCTGGTGATCAGCCTGTTCGGCACCAGCGACAAGCTGGTGCTGTTCGCCTCGATGATCGTGGTGTACGCCGGGATCACGGCGCTGATCGGCCGGCTCGGGGACACCCGGCCCCGCCCGTCCGCCGCCCTGCTCGGCGGCCTCGGCGTGCTCGCGATGGTCCTGGTGCTCACCCGCGCCCAGAACACGGCCGCCGATGTGCTGCCCACCCTGGTTGGCACCGTGGTCGCGGTCCCGACCCTGCTGCTCCTGCTGCGCACCGTCCACGGGCCTGCCGCCTCCGATGACGCCGGGACCGCCTGGACCCGTCGGCGCTCCCTGCTGGGCGTCGGCGCCGTGGGCCTGCTCGCCGTGATCGGTGTTGCGACCGCACGCAGTCTCACTGCGAGCCGCGAGCTCGCCCGCCGTGCCGCGCAGTACGTGCTGCCGGCGCCCCGCAGCACCGTGGAGCCGATCCCTGCGGACGCCCAGGTCCAGCTCGAGGGGATGCCGCCGTTCGTCACCCCGAACAGCGAGTTCTACCGGATCGACACCGCCCTCTCGGTGCCGCGCGTGGACCCCACCAGCTGGCAGCTGCGGATCCACGGCCTGGTGGACCGCGAGCTCACGGTGGACTTCGCGCAGCTCCTCGCGGAGCCGATGATCGAGAAGCATGTGACTCTGGCCTGCGTCTCCAACCCGGTCGGCGGCGATCTCGCCGGCAATGCCACCTGGCTCGGGGTGCCCGTGCGCACCCTGCTCGAGCGGGCCGGGATCAAGGACGGGGCCGACATGGTCCTGTCCCGGTCCATCGACGGGTTCACCGCCTCCACCCCGCTCGAGGCGCTCACCGACTCCCGGGACTCGCTGATCGCGGTGGGCATGAATGGCGAGCCGCTGCCGGCGGAGCACGGCTATCCGGTGCGGATGGTGGTGCCGGGCCTGTACGGGTACGTCTCGGCCACCAAGTGGCTCACCGAGCTCACGGTCACCCGCTTCGCGGACGACGTCGCCTACTGGTCCACTCGGGGCTGGTCCGAGCGCGGGCCGATCAAGATCGCCTCCCGCGTGGACGTCCCCCGCGCTCGCGCGGATCTCACCCGGCAGGATGACGGTGCCGCGATGCTCGGGGGCACCGCCTGGGCGCAGCAACGCGGCATCGCAGCCGTCGAGGTGCAGATCGACGACGGCGACTGGCGGGAGGCGGAGCTCGGAGCCGAGGTCTCCGAGGACACCTGGGTGCAGTGGTCGCTGCGCTGGGAGGATGCCTCCCCCGGGGAGCACCGCATCACGGTCCGCGCGATCGATGGCGAGGGCCGGCTGCAGACCTCGCAGCACGCGAACCCCGCACCCGACGGAGCCAGCGGCTGGCACTCGGTGCGCTGCAGCGTCCTCTGAGCCCGAGGTACGGCAGCAGGACCCCGTCCTCGCGCCCTCAGCGGCCGGAGGCGCCTCGGACGTCCTCGTACGCAGCCAGGGCATCGCGACGGGAGGCGCTCAGATCCACGATCGGTGCATCCCTGTCGGACGTCCCGATCTCGGGCACCCACTGCCGCACGTAGCGCCCCTCGGGGTCGAAGCGCTCCTGCTGCCGCTCGGGGTTGAACACGCGGAAGTACGGCGCCGCATCGTCACCCGTCCCGGCCACCCATTGCCAGTTGAACGGGTTCGACGCCTCGTCGGCGTCGACCAGCGTGTCCCAGAACCACTGCTCCCCGCAGCGCCAGTGCAGGCGCAGGTTCTTCGTGAGGAAGGACCCCACGACCAGGCGCACCCGGTTGTGCATCCAGCCCGTCCGCCACAGCTGTCGCATGCCGGCATCGACCAGATCGATGCCGGTGCGGCCGTGCTGCCAGGCGTGCAGCTCCTCGGTGTCCTCCCGCCACGCGAACGCGTCGAACTGCGCGCGGACGTTCCGGTGGGCGAGATCCGGCAGCTGGAACAGCCGGTGCCAGGCGAACTCGCGCCAGAGCAGCTCGGCGCGGAACGTGTCATGGCCCGTGCCGCGGCCCAGTTCCAGGCTGCGTTGCCACACCTCGTGCGGGGAGATCTCGCCGAACCGGAGGTGCGGGGAGAGGGACGACGTTCCTGCGACGGCCGGGCGCTCACGATCCTCCGCGTAGTCATCCAGCACGTCCTCGAGAGCATCGAGCTTCCGCCTCGCTCCTGCCTCCCCCGGAGTCCAGGTCTGCCTGAGACCTCCCGCCCAGTCAGGGGCGGTCGGCAGCCAGGCCCGGTGATCGAGGATCTGTTCGACGTGCGCCCCACCGCGCCAGGCGTGCATCTCGTGGCCCCCTGCACGGACGCCGTCTGCCGGGCCCGTGAGAGGGGAGGGGATGCCGATGCCGGGGCGGGGCGGTGCGGCGGCGCGGCAGGCCCGGGCGAAGGCCGAATAGACCTTGTACGGCGATCCGGCCTGCGTCGTGATGGTCCAGGGCTCGTGCAGGAGGTAGCCCTCGAAGCTCTCTGCGCGCACGCCTGCCTCACGCAGCGCACTCTTCACCCGTGCGTCCACGGCGCGCCGCGGGGCGTGATATCGGCGGCTCCACCGCACCGAGTCGGCACCCGAATCCCGGACCAGCTGCGGGATCAGCTGCTCGGGATCCCCGCTGACCAGTACGAGGGGCACTCCGTGCTCTCGCAGCTGCTCGCCCAGACGGCTCAAAGAATGGTGCAGCCACCAGCGTGTGGCGCCACCCAGAGGACGAACACCCTCGATCTGCTCGTCGATGTGCACGGCGATGACAGGGCCCTCGTCGGCTGCGGCTGTGAGAGCAGGGTTGTCATGGAGTCGAAGATCATCGCGCACCCACCAGATCCCGGTCATCGTTGAGCCCCCTCGTCGTCTGCCCTGGCGAGCCCAGGCGTCGCGGCTCCGCCCAGCGTAGCTACAGGGGATGCCGCATCAGGGCGGTCCGCGCCAGGCCGTCGGGTGCGATCAGCCCCTGCGCGGCCACCAGCTCGTACAGGGCGTCCGGCATGTCGGCCATCCGGGCGCAGACCGCGGCCGCATCCCCGACGAAGCGATCATCACCCGTCAAGACGCTGAGCTCGTCGAAGATCTCCTGTTGACGGTGACGAAGCGGAAGCGGACGCCCATCGGCGAGGACCCCCCAGCGCGAGGCGTAGACGTCGAAGACTGCGGGTTGCTCACCGGTGGCGAGACTGAGCGGGAACTCCTCGGTCGACAGCCGGAGGCGGTCGTAGTTCGGCTCGGTCTCGTCGACCACGGCCAGCTGTGCATCGTCGAACCAGGTCGCCACCAGCTCCATCCTTTCCCCCTCGGCCCGATACGGCGCGGCCGGCAGATAGCCGGCGGCGGCGATGCCCGCGACATGACCGACCGCCAGATCGTGCACCGTGCAGCGCACGAAAGGCGTGGTCACCGCGATATCGCGGCCGGAGCGACGGTACTTGCGGGCGATGGTCTCCGGGGTCTGGTTGGAGCCGACGGCGAGCACCAGGGTGCGCTCGGCCAGGGGCGCCACACCCTCGGCGGCGAGGACCTGCTCGATGGCCGCGACGTCCACCACCGGCTCATCGAGCTGCTCGGTCGGGGCCTCGACGCCGCCAATCGGGTCCAGGTCCACGATCCCCCCGCGCAGCAGCAGCGCGGACCGCACCGCCGGGCCGAGCCATGGATAGTCCTCCGGTGCGGCGGTGCGGGCAGGGGTGTCGAGCGACGAGGAAGCCATCGGTCGACCCTATCGAGGCTGTCGCACCCACCCCAGGATCCCGCGACCTCTCTCACGCCGGTCCGGGGCGGCGGGCCTACCCTGGGCCCATGAGCGAACAGCGTGCGGTCACTGCTCTGGAGGCCTCCGGGCTGGACTTCGAGATCACCCGGCACGGCCTCAGGGGTTCCCTCGCGGAAGCGGCAGCGGCGCGTGGTGTCGAGCCCCGCGACATCATCAAGACCCTGGTGGTGCGGCGAGGTGACGGGGATTTCCTGTTCGTGCTGGTGCCCGGCGACCGGGAGATCTCCTGGCCGCGGCTGCGGGCGCTGCTGGGCGTGAACCGGCTGTCGATGCCGGACCAGGAGATCGCGAAGGAGGTCACCGGCTACGAGCGCGGGACCATCACGCCCTTCGGGGCGAGGACCGCCTGGCCGGTCATCGCCGATGCCGACCTCGCCAGCGGCCCGGAGCGCAGGATCTCCCTCGGTGCCGGCGCCCACGGGGTCGCGGTGACCGTGTCCGCCGAGGCGGCCCTGACCCACCTCGACGCCCGGATCGCCGACATCACCGCTCCCGCCTGACCCCGGCAGCGCAACGGGCGGGCACCCCGGGCGGGGTGCCCGCCCGTGACGGCAGGTGAGGGGAGATCGCCACGCGGCGCCGCCCCGGTCTCACTCGTCGGTGAAGGTCATCTTCAGTCCGCCCAACAGCGCCGCCACCAGGTTGTAGAGGAAGGCCCCCAGGGTGCCGAGCGCGGTGATGATCACGATGTTCACCACCGCGACGATGGTGCCGTAGCTGGCCATCTTCGAGAAGGTGAAGAACTCCATGAACGGCAGCGGTTCGCCGCCGTTGAGGTCCCGGCCCAGCTGATCGATCTTGGCCCAGAGGCCGATCGCCTCGACCAGATTCCACAGCACGATCACCGCGACCACGGTGGCGATGCCGATCGCGATCGCCGCCAGGAAGGACAGCTTCATCACCGAGAACGGGTCGAGTCGGGCCAGGGTGAGGCGCACGCGGCGCGGTCCGCGGCGCTCCTTCTCCGCCGTGTTCCCGATGCCGGTGGTCTTCTTCGGGCTGCGGCTGGCGCCACGGGCCGCCGATCCCCTACCTGTGCCGATGGTCTGCTCGGAGGTCTCCGTCGTCGCGGGGGAATCCGCCGACGGCTTCTCCGTGAAGGCCGGGAGCTTGGACGTGGACTCTGCCGGGCTGGGGGGCCCGGTGGTGGTCCTGGAGTCACTGGTGCTCACGGATCACTCCTTGTTCTGGTCGGCGTCGCCGGTCGACGACTGGTCGGACTCGTCAGAGCCTAGAACATCGCCCTCGTCGCTCACACCCTCAGGTGCGACGTCTGCGGAGTTCTCCACACCATCCCCGTTCCCGTCGGCGGGGGTCGGTGCGCCGTCAGCGGGTTCGGTCTCGGCGATCTCCGGCGTCTCCACCTCGTCCTCGTCGACCTCGGACTCCTGGCCGGTGGTGACCAGCAGGATGCGGTCGCGCTTGTCGGGCTTGGCGAAGACCACGCCCATGGTGGTGCGGCCCTTGGCCGGCACCTCGGCGACCTTGGAGCGGACCACGCGGCCGCGCTCCATCACCACCAGCAGCTCGTCGGACTCCTCGACCACGGCGGCGCCCACCAGGTGGCCACGGTCATCCGGCAGCTTCGCGACCCTGATGCCGAGGCCGCCACGGCCCTGCAGACGGTACTCGTCGACGCTGGTGCGCTTGGCGAAGCCGCCGTCGGTCACGGTGACCACGAAGCTGTCCGGACGCACCACGTCCATGGCCAGCAGTCGGTCGTCGTGACGGAACTTCATGCCGGTCACGCCGCTGGTCGCACGACCGGTCGGGCGCAGCGTGCCGTCGTCGGCGGGCATCCGCACGGACTGGCCGTTGCGGGAGACCAGCAGGATCTGGTCATCGGCATCGATGGCGCGGGCGGCGATCACCCGGTCCGGATGCGACCCGTCGGGGCCGTCGATGTCACGCAGGTTGATGGCGATGATGCCGCCGGTGCGGCTGGAGTCGAAGGCCGGCATGGCGGTCTTCTTCACCAGTCCGGACTCGGTGGCCAGCACCAGGTACTGGGCATCCTCGTAGCTGTCGATCGCCAGCACCGAGGCGATGCGCTCGTCCGGCTGGAAGGCCATCAGGTTGGCCACGTGCTGGCCCTTCGCATCCCGCGGCGCCTCGGGCAGCTCATAGCCCTTGGCGCGGTAGACCCGTCCCTGACTGGTGAAGAACAGCAGCCAGCGATGCGTGGTGGTGGTGAAGAAGTGCTCGACCACGTCGTCCTCGCGGAGCGAGGCGCCGCGCACGCCCTTGCCACCGCGCTTCTGGGCGCGGTACTGATCCTCCCGGGTGCGCTTGACGTAGCCGCCCCGGGTGATGGTGACGACCATGTCCTCCTCGGGGATGAGGTCCTCCATCGCCATGTCTCCGGCGAAGGGGAGGATCTCGGTGCGGCGGTCGTCGCCGTACTTGTCGACGATCTCCTGCAGCTCCTCGGAGACGATGTCCCGCTGCCGCTGCGGGTCGGCGAGGATCGCGGTGTATTCCTCGATCAGGGCCTGCAGGCGGTCGTGCTCCTCGATGATCTTCTGGCGCTCCAGGGCGGCCAGGCGGCGCAGCTGCATCGCGAGGATCGCGTTGGCCTGGATCTCGTCGATCTCCAGCAGGTCGATCAGCCCGGTCCGGGCCTGGTCGACGTCCGGGGAGCGGCGGATCAGCGCGATGACCTCGTCCAGCGCATCGAGCGCCTTGAGGTAGCCGCGGAAGATGTGGATCTGCTCCTCGGCCTTGCGCAGGCGGAACTTCGTGCGGCGCACGATGACGTCGATCTGGTGCTTGGTCCACTCGCGCACGAAGGAGTCGATCGACAGGGTGCGCGGCATCCCACCGGCGAGCGCCAGCATGTTGGCGGAGAAGTTCTCCTGCAGCTGGGTGTGCTTGAAGAGGTTGTTCAGCACCACCTTCGCCACGGCGTCGCGCTTGAGGGTGATGACCAGGCGCTGACCGGTGCGGCCGGAGGTCTCGTCGGTGATGTCGGCGATGCCCTGGATCTTGCCCAGCTTCACCATCTCGGCGATCTTGCGCGCGAGGGTGTCGGGGTTGACCTGGTAGGGGAGCTCGGTGACGACCAGCGACATCCGGCCGTTGATCTCCTCGGTGGAGACCACGGCCCGCTGCGTGATCGAGCCACGGCCGGTGCGGTAGGCGTCCGCGATCCCCGAGGTGCCCACGATCGTCGCACCGGAGGGGAAGTCGGGGCCCTTGATGAACCGCAGGCAGGCGTCGAGCAGCTCGGGCTTGCTCGCCTCGTGGTTGGTCAGCAGCCACTGGACCGCCTCGGCCACCTCGCGCAGGTTGTGCGGCGGGATGTTCGTGGCCATGCCGACGGCGATACCGGCTGAGCCGTTGACCAGCAGGTTCGGGAAGCGGGCGGGCAGCACGGTGGGTTCGTCGACCGTGTTGTCGTAGTTGCCCTGCATGTCCACGGTGTCCTGCTCGATGTCCCGCACCAGCTCCATGGCCAGCGGCGCCATCTTGCACTCGGTGTATCGCGAGGCCGCGGCACCGTCATCGCCGGCGGAGCCGAAGTTTCCCTGGCCCAGGATCAGCGGGTAGCGCAGCGACCACGGCTGCACCAGACGCACCATGGCGTCATAGATCGCGGAGTCGCCGTGGGGGTGGTAGTTGCCCATCACCTCGCCGACGACCTTCGCGGACTTCGAGAAGGAGCGGTCGGGGCGGTAGCCGCCGTCGAACATCGCGTAGACGATGCGGCGGTGGACGGGCTTGAGGCCGTCGCGCACATCCGGCAGGGCGCGCGAGACGATGACGCTCATCGCGTAGTCGAGGTAGGAGCGCTGCATCTCCTGGTTCAGGTCGACCTGCGTGATGCGGTCGATCTCGTCCTCGTCCAGCGGATCCACCAGGGTCACGGTGCGCGAGGCCGCCTCGTCGGCGGAGATCTCGTGGGCGCCCTCGGGCGTCTCCTGGCCGCCGACGCCGACGTTCTGCGCGGGCGTCGGAGGCTGCTCGGAGCTGGAGCTCTCCTCGGGGGTCGAGTCGGGATTCGTGGGGTCCTGCGGGATGTCACTCATGGGGCAAGAGGCCTTTCAGCTGGGGCCGAGGATTCGTGGGTCCCCGCGGCTGCTCGGGCGGGCCGGCACTGCCGCGGGGGCCGTCGTCAGATGTCGAGGAAGCGGACGTCCTTGGCGTTCTCCTGGATGAAGCGACGGCGGGACTCGACGTCGTCACCCATCAGGACGGAGAAGATGGTGTCGGCGTCGGCGGCCTCGTCGACCGTGACCTGCTTCAGGGTGCGGGTGGCCGGATCCATGGTGGTGGACTGCAGTTCCTTCCAGTCCATCTCGCCCAGACCCTTGTAGCGCTGGATGCCGTTGTCCCGAGGGATGCGACGACCGGCGGCGCGGCCGGCCTCGAGGCGCTCGTCGCGCTCCTCGTCGCTGAACACGTACTCGTGCGGGGCGTTGGTCCACTTCAGGCGGAACAGCGGCGGCATCGCGATGAACACGTGGCCCAACTCGATCAGCGGGCGCATGTAGCGGAACAGGAGCGTCAGCAGCAGGGTGCAGATGTGCTGGCCGTCGACGTCGGCATCGGCCATCAGGATGATCTTGTGATAGCGCAGCTTGGTGGCGTCGAAGTCCTCACCGATACCGGTGCCGAAGGCGGTGATCAACGAGCGGACCTCCTGGTTGTCCAGGGCCCGATCCAGTCGTGCCTTCTCGACGTTGAGGATCTTGCCGCGGATGGGCAGGATCGCCTGCGTGCGCGGGTCCCTGCCCATCACCGCCGAGCCGCCGGCGGAGTCGCCCTCGACGATGAAGACCTCGCACTCGGCGGGATTGCGGGAGGCGCAGTCGCGCAGCTTGCCGGGCATCCCGCCGGTCTCCAGCGGCGACTTGCGGCGGGTGGCGTCGCGGGCCTTGCGGGCGGCCTCGCGGGCGGCCGCGGCGGCCTGACCCTTCAGGACGATCGCCTTCGCCTCGGCGGGGTGGGACTCGAACCAGTCCTGCAGCTGGTCGGTCATCACCTTGACCATGAACGTGCGGGCGACGGTGTTGCCGAGCTTGGTCTTGGTCTGTCCCTCGAACTGGGGCTCGCCCAGCTTCACGGAGATCACCGCGGTCAGACCTTCACGGATGTCCTCGCCGGTGAGGTTGGCGTCCTTCTCCTTGAGCAGGCCCTGGGCCCGCCCGTACCGGTTCACGATCGAGGTCAGCGAGGAGCGGAAGCCCTCCTCGTGGGTGCCGCCCTCGTGGGTGTTGATGGTGTTGGCGTAGGTGTGCACCGACTCCGAGTAGGCACCGGTCCACTGCATCGCGACCTCGACGGAGATCTCCACCTCGGTGTCCTCGGACTCGAAGGAGATGATCTCGGGGTGGATGACCTCGGCCCGCTTGGCGGTGTTGATGAACTCGACGAAGTCCTGCAGGCCGCGCTCGTAGAGGTAGGAGATCGCGCGGGGGCCGGAGTCCTTCGTCGTGTCCTCGGCCGCGAGCTCTACGTCGACGAGATCATCGTCCTCATCGTCCTCGTCGCTCTCGGGAGCGCGCTCATCGGTCAGCGTCAGGCGCAGGCCCTTGTTCAGGAACGCCATCTGCTGGAACCGCTTGCGCAGGGTCTCGAAGTCGTAGATCGTCTCGTCGAAGATCTCCTCATCGGCCCAGAAGGTGATGGTGGTGCCGGTCTCGTCGGTCGCCTCGCCCTTCTCGAGCTCCGTGATCGGCACGCCGCGGGAGTAGGCCTGGCGCCAGATGTGCCCGTCGCGACGGATCTCCACCTCCATGCGGATGGACAGGGCGTTGACCACCGAGGAGCCCACCCCGTGCAGACCACCGGAGACCGCGTAGCCGCCGCCGCCGAACTTGCCGCCGGCGTGCAGCACGGTGAGCACCAGCTCCACGGCCGGCTTGCCCTCGGTCGGGTGCATCGCGACCGGGATGCCGCGGGCATGGTCGATGCAGCGCACGCCGCCGTCGGCCAGCAGCGTGACCTCGATCGAATTCCCGTGGCCGGCCATCGCCTCGTCGACCGAGTTGTCCACGATCTCCTGGACCATGTGGTGCAGGCCGCGCTCACCGGTGGAGCCGATGTACATCCCGGGACGCTTGCGGACCGCCTCGAGGCCCTCGAGGACGGTGATGTCCGAGGCGTCGTAGTGCTCCGGGGCGTGTGCCGCGCGCTCACCGGCCGTGGTGGGCGTGATCGAAGCCGCCACCGCTGCGTCAGCCGCTCCGGGGGACGGTTCGGGGGTGCCGGTCGGCACGTCCTGATCGGGCATGGGGCGGTCGCTGTCGCTCACCTGATGTGGCTCCTCGCAGTCCAGGGTCCCCCGCTCGGAATGCGGCGGGGCGGTTCGGCAGGACCTCCCGGACAGGAGCACCGACTCACAGGTGAGGGACCCACTCAATGCCGCGCGCGCGTACGCGCGCGAGCGGCGACTGACCGGCCCCGGCGAGTGTGCCGACGGCTGAAGTCCGCGGGGACGTCGGAAGACGTCGGCCGAACCTCCCTGATTCTAGCGGAGAACGCTCGCCGAACCTATTCTGCCCGTCACAGTTGTGGACGACGCGACGTGCATCCCCCTTCAGGAGGCCCGGAGAAGCCTCGAATCCGGCTCCGGAGGCCGTGGGACGAGGTCCCGTACCCCGCCCGGGATGATCGGGCGGCACAGGGGCCTTATCCGGTCGCGCTCGCGCGCTGTCGACCCCGGTGCCGTTCCGCTCAGTCCCGGGATGCCCCGTCCCCGCGTCCCGCGGCGAGGCCCGCCAGGACGTGCGCCGTGGTCAGCGCCGCGGCCGCGGCCTCGAAGCCCTTGTCCTCGACGGAGCCGGGCAGTCCCGCACGATCCAGCGCCTGCTTCTCGTCATCGCAGGTCAGGAGACCGAATCCGACCGGCACACCGTGGTCGAGGGCGACCCGGGTCAGGCCGTCGGTCGCCGCCTCGCACACGTACTCGAAATGCGGGGTGCCACCACGGATCACGACGCCGAGCGCCACCACGGCGTCGTGGTCGCGGGCCAGGGCGTCGGCGAGGACCGGCAGCTCGAAGGAGCCGGGGGCGCGCACCACCGTCGGCTCACTGATACCGGCCTCGGCGCTCGCCCGCAGCGCGCCGGCGAGCAGCCCGTCCATGACCTGCTCGTGCCAGGTCGCGGCGACGATCGCGAGCCGGGTGCCGCTGCTGTGGGG